>JBGMQW010000300.1:0-3328 GCA_048060815.1 Thiohalomonadales bacterium
ATTATCCATTTCTAAATCAAATTGCCAGATCTGCCGAATTTTTACTAATTATTAACCGTAACTCAAGCCAATTACTTGTTAGAAAATCCAGATTTGAACTCGACTTTTACTCGCCATAAAAAACAAACCACAATCTGATTACTCCTCAACAATCAGCTGAAATTCATTGATTATTATATAACATATAACATCAACATACTGTACAAAAGGTAATTTTGGACCTGGCGCACATAATCGATGAAAACTTTATGTAAAAGTTTTACAATGAACAATAAGACAAAAAATACCCATTTTGAACACAATTTCGGCACTTTTAGAATGTCACAGTTCTTCAATTTTCATTTTTTGTCCAGCCTGATAACTCCAATGAAGTGACTTCCTTGAAATTTTCACAATTTATTTTCAAGTCCAACATTTTACCTAGTATTTCTAAATCCTGATTAAAAATACTATTTAGCTCATTAAGATTGTATTCATTAATAACAGGTCGATTCTGCATACGAAGTTTATCTTTAACAATATTACGAAGTTGTTTTGGAATTATTTTTCGTCGTAAACTAGTAGCAATTTTAGACTCAATTAATAGACGATATAAAGGAAAACGACGAATCCGTTTATTTGATACATTCTTTGCTGTTAGATCTTCATGCCAGATTGGTCGACTTTTATAAGTTATGAAATTGCATACTCGTTCAAGTTCACTTTGTGAATGATTAATTAATCTATCAAAAAAAACTGGTAACACTTTGTTACGTCCAAAATTATCGAAATAAGGTTCAAGCTGCATAGCATAACGACTGTAATTTACAAGTTCAGGGTATTGTTTAATTGCAACATTGATATCACATTTATAATTACCCATGCTCCACTCGTGTATATAATGTGAGATTAACCTATCAATTGGATGCCGCATTACATAGATAAAGCGTGTATCAGATAAATCTTTGTTTATTCTGTTTACTGTTTCAGGATAAGTCGGCAATTTTGTATAATGTGTACTAGCTTCACCAAGTAAAAAATTTTCAGGTGACTTATAAAATAAGTCTTTGTACCACTTCATTCCTTTGGAATATTGTTCATCATCACTAAAGAAGTTAGGTTCCTTAGGATCGCACATGAATATACCCGGCTGTTGAATTAATTGATCTTGCAGGGTTGATGTTGCTGACTTCATTGCGCCAATAATTATAAAATGTGGTAATTTAATCATTTACTTATCATTACTTATAGTTGTCAGGATGTATATAAAGTGTAAGTGGTTTTAACCAGTTAATCCATATATCCAACCATTGTCTTTGGTTAACAGCTTTATCACTACGGCCAAGTATTTGCCTGGCCATTGAAATCACTCGACCCATAGTCCAAAAAAGATTAGCTGTTGTTAAACCTATCCAACCATATGTTTGATAAAAAAAACGGGTTCGTGATTCGTAATAATAACGCGGTAATCGTTTATGTAATCTCGTATTTTCCTTAACTGGAGAACTGCCACCTCGAAGATGGACAACCCTTGCTAATGGTTCATTAATAACTTTCCAACCAGATTTTTTTGCTCGGCTACAGAACTCTGCATCTTCAAAATACATAAAATAACCATCATCCATAAATCCAATATCTGCAAATACTTCTCTCCTGATAAGAACACAGGCAAAGCTGCTCCATTCTGGTATCGTTATGTTTTCTGATACTGGTATCGGTACAGAATATTTTGAAAACAAGGCAGTAAAAAAACCGGTTTGTGCAGATGAAATAAATTCACTTATAGGTGAATGAAAATTGAAACAACTTTCTTGTGGTCTACCATCACGCCATTCAAGCCGTGGAGTTATTATACCAGCGCCATCATGTTCAGATGCTGTCTTTAATAACTGCTTTATTGCACCTTTGCGAATCAATGTATCGCTATTAAGTAACAAATATAATTTTGAATTAAAAACTTTAATACCAATATTATTACCACTAGAAAAACCTGAATTAGATGGTGACTGAATAAATCTAACAAGTGAATTTGTATCATTACTCGAAAGCCATTCTTCTATGATTTCTGATGAGTTATCACCGGAAGCATTATCGACTAAAGCAATACGTGATATTTTATTATCAAGCTCCGGGAGAAGTGACTCTAGACATTTAACCACCATCGATGCAGTACGATAATTAATTATAACAACTGTCAGTAAAATATCAGAAATTACTACATTGGCATGGTTCATTATGACTACTAATTCCTTTAATCTATAACTAAATAACTGTTCCGAATCTCTATCCACTTTACCGAACAATTGTACTTTAAAGTCGAACAGTTATTTAAAAAAACATTCTACTCTTCTATGAATTAACTTCATCTCAAACTTTAAATCATAGACATCCTGGCGTGAGATTGTTAAATCAAACCAAGGTAATTTTTTAGTCTATTATTCCGATCAGTACAGAATTTTCAGTTATTTTAACATGTTCCGTATTACTCGAATTCCATTAAAAATTTAAAATATATGACTAAGTTTTATTTTTTAAGGATATTTTTAATGACATTTTTGAATATTCTGGTGTAAGTCCTGACTTTAACTTTTATATTATGTACCGGCATACTTACATGCGATAACATCCATTCTTCAGGTCTAGCTTTAAATATCGTACTATGATTACTTCCAGCGTAACCGTCTGAAGCTTCAGTTGAATAATAATAAGCAGCAAATGATTTTCTCACTTTATTTTTTGGACACCTTAATGGAGTTACACCATGATAACTAATCTCACTTGTACTAAAACACACCATTCGATTAAAAATTGGCAAAATTTCTGCATGACATTTTTTTACTTCACTATCCCATAAATCAAGTATACCGCCATATTCTTTTTTCCAATCCTTATTGAAGTAAATTAATATATTGGCTCGACGATAAAGACCTATCTCTTTATTAAAATTAAAATCAACATGCACATCAAGTCTGCCACCTTCTCTAGTTTCATGTATTCCACCTCCCATTAAGTTTTTATCTGCTGATAACTCAGTAAGATCTAATATGGATTCAATTTTATTTATAAATTCTTTAGATGCTAGAAATTTATTTAGCTTCGCAATGGGTGAAGGAAATAACTTAAAGTCTGTTACTTGAACTTTTTTAACTTCGTTAACAGCATTAAATGTTTTACCAATAGTAATAGCTTTATCGTAATCTGGAAACGAGTCATGTACCTCATTAGCAAACTCTTCTTTCAAAAAATTGTCCACAAAAAAATATGGGAAAGATGGAGAATTTGATGCATGCTTATGCAGCTCTTTTACATCTAAAGGATTAATTATATCTGATAAATTTTTCAATATTAT
>JBGMQW010000301.1:0-3328 GCA_048060815.1 Thiohalomonadales bacterium
GGTGAGGTCGCGATGACTACGGGTTTGCTGGTATCGTTTGAGCCGGTGGTGCCGGAGCCTTTTTCGCCGCCACCGCAGGCGGTTAATATCAGTGCAATGCTAGCAACAATAATAAATTGAATGAGGGCGCGATGATTCAATAACATGAGACAACTCCGGGTAAAACATTTTTAATATTAGTAACCAGGAGTGTATGTTGTGTTATGCCTTCCTGGCTTTTTTTGCTCGGTATTAACTATTCAAATGGTTAAACCACTTGAATTTTTATTCGCCAATTTGTTTATGTAAGGTATTTTACAGATTGATTTCTTGCTTGTATAGCAGGTAGCAGGCCTGGTAGTATCTTAGTTTGACTAATACCTATATCTGGACCCTTTGTTAAAGTTTTATGTAAGCGCAAATTAAAGTACGTACTTGACTGAATTCATTTTGGATTATCCAAATTAATGTTGCCAGGTAATAAGGCTTCAATATTTTCGACTGTTGTTGCATTCGGTAATTCAGTAAACAGGAATCGGAGATACGCAGTTGGTTCCAAACCATTGGCCTTAGCTGTTTCAATTAACGAGTAAAGATTTGCAGATGCTTTCACACCCTTAACACTATGACTAAATAACCAATTTTTTCGACCAATCACAAAGGGTCGAATTGCATTTTCTGCTAAATTATTATCCATGGAGTAACGCCCATCCTCTAGATAGCGAATGAGTTTAGGCCATTCATTGTTTAAATAATGAAGCGCCTTACCCACTGCACTGGTTGGCGGTACCTTGGGTAAGTTTTCATCGAGCCAACTACGATATAGTTCAATAACAGGTAGCGCCAGTCGTTGACGTGTTGCATTACGTTCTACAACAGTTGCATTGCTTAATGCTTTTTCGATTTTATACAGCTTTTGAATAAAACCTAATCCCCGTTGCGCCTTACCAGTTTTTTTATTTTTTGATTTACCTTGTGCTTTAACCACCTCGGTAAATTTTCGACGAGCGTGAGCCCAACAACCTAAATGAGTTAGCCTGTTCTGATTCACCACGGCGTTGTACCCGGCATAACCATCGGTTTGTAATGCACCACTAAAACCTGCCAGTAAGCGTAGCGGTACCGATTGGCTACGCGAAGGATCGTAATCAAATAAAACCACTGGTTTCTCCGGAGGACCACCGCGTTGCAGCCAGAGATAGGATTTTGATTGGGCTTTCTTATTGGGTTCATTCAACACTTGCACGGTGGTTTCATCCATCTGAATGAGGTCATACGATAATAATCTATCTTGTAGTAAATTAATCACTGGTTGAATCATGTTACCGGCTTGAATCATCCAGTTTGCCAATGTGGCACGGGGTATAGCCACACCAATGCGCTGCAGAATTTGCTCTTGTCGATACAACGGTAAGGCATCCTGGTATTTGGATACTGTGATGTGTGCCAGTAATCCCGGGCTGGCGATACTTTTGGGAATCACTTGATTCGGTAAAGGTGCGGTTTTAATGCAGTTACCACAACTGCAGGCATATTTTTTTCGGATATGGCGGATAACCTGTATTTTAGCGGGAATAATGTCGAGTTGTTCGGAGGTCACTTCGCCGATTGCAGTTAGGGTGTTTCCATCGTGTTCACAAACACGATCGGCATCACTTAGTTCGTGTACCACATCGATGCGCGGTAAGTTCGGAGGCAATGCTTTGCGACCGACATTCTTTTTTCGAGTATGTCCCTCAACAGTAACCGTCGCCGTATCACTAACGGTTTCATTATCGTTAATAAACTCTGTGTCAATTTCAGCTTCATCAAATAATCGTAATTGATCGGCAGTGATTTTTTCACTGCTGGCGGCATAACGTCGGGCTAGCGCCAGGTTGAGTTGTTCCTGAAGGTGCGCATTTTTTTGTGAGAGTGTTTCATTATCCGTTTGCAATTGTTGTAATTGATTTTGTTGCTTTATTAGTAATGCTTTTAATGCATCATGATCGTCGGGTAATGGCGGTGTTTTTATCATGCTGGTATTTTACCAGCATGATAGTTTTTATGTGCTCGAAGTTTTCGATCGGGTTATAGAAGGGTTTGATAATTTAGGTGGGCGTGAGGTTGCATTTTGGTAATATCATAGCCATCAAGTAACCAGTGTAATTGTGTTTCACTTAGTTCAATAGTGTCGTGATTCATTTTTCGTGGCCACTTAAATTTTTCTTGTTCAAGCCGTTTATACCAGAGTGCAAAACCGGTTTTATCCCAGTAGAGTAGTTTTAGTTTGTCGCGTTTTTTATTACAGAACACAAATAAGGCTCCGCTTAATGCGGATAAGCTCATATCGGTTTCAACA
Source organism: Thiohalomonadales bacterium (assembly GCA_048060815.1). Taxonomy (GTDB): domain Bacteria; phylum Pseudomonadota; class Gammaproteobacteria; order UBA6429; family Thiohalophilaceae; genus CAYQUC01. The sequence continues at coordinate 2,321 of JBGMQW010000301.1, forward strand.
ATGATAGACAAACCATTAATTGACTTTCGAAAATCGACAGGGTCACGGTGCAAATACACGGTACTCAATTCAATAAACATCTGCATGGCTTAGCTCTGCAATTGTTGAATAAATGCAGCTAACCAGGTGGCTGAGACACTTAGTGGTATTTTTATCACTGTTCTGTCAGTGTGACATTCCAGCATCGGTACTTGATTTTGTGTGCTCATCGTAACCGGGACAAATGATGATGTGTTTTGGGTAGTGGTTTTTAATAATAATTCTTTACGTCGTTTGTTGAAATTTTTCGAGCATAGCTTGTGCTCTCGACAGAATTCCGCTGCGCTTTGGCCACTTTGTTGGTGTTCGGTTATTAATATCTGCCAGTCGGCAGGGCTGCGTAGGCTCATGATCTTTCTCCTGTTTAAAAAAGATCTACGCTAGATTCAATTGGTGTGTTTGTATAGGGTGTAGTTTATTTTGCGCTTACCTTGAACTGGCGGGTGACATCAAAATTCACAAAGTCAACGACTTTACCGCCCGCGAGGTGGTCTATCATGTCGGCAATTTCAAGGTCGGTGAGGGCGGCAACAAGATCAAAATCAAATGCTGCTTCAGTTTCTGGTATTTAACGGGCAAGGCAGACATGTATCCGTTGGCGGTCGAATTTTCCTTCGATTACGACCGTTCCAAGGAGAAGGATTTTCTATTGCATGTTTGTGAGACAGCCAAGTGCATCTTTTCGACCTTGCAAAAGCAGGACGGGTGGGCCGACCTCGGCGGAACCACCAAAACCGCATTTGCCTATTCCGGTTTCTAGTAACGTGTAGATGGTAAATGGAGGCGCAGGAGAGGTGCTGTCAAATTAAGCACAATTCATACAGACTATCCCTATGAATAGTAAAAAACCATCCTACTATGACTATAGATTTCCGGCCGAAATCATCAGCCACTCAGTATGACTCTACCATCGTTTCTGCTTGAGTCTGAGAGACGTCGAAGATCTTTTGGCTGAACGCGGTATCGAGG
>JBGMQW010000302.1:0-3326 GCA_048060815.1 Thiohalomonadales bacterium
AAATCATTTTTTTAATTTCGTGCAGGAACAATAAGTATTAATAGCAATCTCAATAAATATAATTATTTACATTAAAACTAACTTATCCTTATAATGAATATATGAAAAATAATAATTCAAACAGATTTAACAAAATTGCAATGTTTGGTTTTTTTCTTTTTCTGATCTCAATTATAACTGTTCTGATAGCACCGCTTGGAAGCAGAATTGGAATCTGGAACTATGATACCGCAGTTATTTTTCTACAGATTACAGCCTACTCCGGTATTGCCGCAGTTTTAGTTTCCCTGGTAGGGGCTATTGTTACACGACCTGGACAAACTTATCGTGGTTTTTACTTAAGTCTGACCGTTATTGTGATAATTGTTCCGACATTGATATTTTTAATGTATTGGAAAAATGCAAAAGAAAATTTCCCTCCGATACAGGACATCACTACTAATACAGATAAACCACCTCAATTCTGGACAGCTCCTAATTCAAAAGTTTATGGTGGTGTCGGAGTTGCAGCTTATCAGGAAGAAGCTTATCCTGATATTGGCCCATTAATATTATCGAATCCAGCAGATAAAGTATTTGATCTTGCGTTAGAAGTGGTTAAGACAAAAGGTTGGAAAATGTGGGAAAATAATCGTAAGGAAAAACACATAGAAGCCACAGAAACCACATTTTGGTTTGGATTTAGTGATGATGTTGTTATTCATATTACAACTATAGAGTCTGGTGAAACCCGTGTTGATGTTCGCTCAACATCGCGTTTTGGTGGGGGAGGCGATGGTGGAACCAATGCCCGGCGGATTCGTTCATTTATGCAAACTTTAAAGATACAGGCAAATAAAGTTAAGCTGTAATTAAATTGTGATGCTTTTCTGTAATATGATCTAAAATAAATATTATGTCAGCAGAACTTAATCCTCATGCACTTTTCATTCTGATACTGGTTGTAGTCGCATTTTATTTATTTGCACAGCAACGAATTCGACTGGAAACATCAAGTTTATTAATCTTGATAATTCTGGTGCTACTTTTTAGCTTGTTCCCTTTTTATTCGCTTGAAGGTGAAAAGTTAAACCCCACTGATTTTTTTTCGGGATTTGGTCATCAGGCCTTAATTGCAATTAGTTCATTAATGATTATGGGTAGAGCAATTGATCGTACTGGTGTATTAAAGCCACTGTCGAAATTTATCACCGATCATTGGTCGAAACACCCTAAACTTACATTTCTAATGACTTTGTTAATAAGTGCACTATTGAGTGCTTTTCTTAATAACACCCCCATTGTTATAATTTTAATACCGATTTTAATTTCTGTTTCATTAAAAAATAATTTTGCTGCTTCAAAAATACTTATCCCTGCTGGTATGGTTACGATAATTGGTGGAATGGCAACAACAATTGGTACTTCTACGAATATTCTGGTGGTGGCGATTGCAAATGATCTTGGTAAACTAGATTTTGCTATGTTTGATTTTGCTTTACCTGTGATAATGGTTGGCACTGTTGGAATTATTTTTTTATGGCTAATGTCACCGATGTTGTTACCGAGCCGACAAATAAATCTCAATACAACTAAAAAACGAATTTACAATGCCGTACTTTTTCTTTCTGATACAAGTAAAATTGCAGGTAATGAACTATCGGAATTTTTAAGAAAAACAAATCATGATATCAACATAAATAAGATACGGCGTAAAAATAATCAATTTATATTACCTTTACCCAGTGTAATTTTAAAAGCAGGGGATGGTTTATTTATTAGTGGAACTGCAGAACAATTAAAGGAATCTGAAGAAAAGTTGGGTGGGCGACTTTATAATTTTAATAGTAATGATGAACTCATTGAACAAGAATATGTACATGCTGAGAATGATCAAATTTTAGCTGAAATACTAGTTACAAACGCTTCAATATTACATGGTAGTTCATTGTCTAAAACCCGGTTTGTTCAAAAATATAATATTATTGTATTGGCGCATCACAGATTAAATCAATCGGCAAAAAAAATTAAACGAAATATAAGCGATATTATATTACAACGAGGTGATATTATTCTGGTTCAGGCGACACACGAAAATCTTGAATCAATAAAAAACGACAGTCGATTATTAATTCTTGATAGTACTATTGATCCTGTTTCCAGTAAAAAAGCACCACTCTCATTATTTATAATGAGTGTAGTAATATTTTTTGCTGCAGTCCAAATATTACCGATTTCAGTAAGTGCGTTATCAGGTGCCGGGATAATGATACTAACACGATGTATAAGCTGGCGAGATGCTACCAGAGCATTAAATATTCAGGTTATATTGATTATTGTTGTTAGTTTGGCACTCGGTAAAGCATTGATAGATACTGGCGGAGTGGATTATTTAGCTTTTCAATTTGTTTCTGTTACCAGTGGCTTATCTACAATTTGGGTTTTAAGTGCATTATTATTTTTTATGTCGATACTAACCAATGTCGTTTCAAATACCGCAGCTGCAGTTATTGGTACCCCGGTTGCAATTAATATAGCACAACAAATTGGTGCACCATTGGAACCTTTTATACTTGCTGTGATGTTTGGTGCAAATATGAGTTACGCAACTCCTATTGGTTACCAAACCAACTTACTCATTTTTAGTGCTGGTGGTTATAAATTTACTGATTTTTTAAGAGTTGGAATACCATTAACAATTATTATGGGTAGTGGTTTTACACTGGTTTTAGCCTTTTTATATAAGATGTAAATTTTATTACAAAAGTCAAAAGATTTTACCGCCACGAGTACCAAGGAAAATCAGAAACCATTATTTATACTTTCTCTTGCAAATTCAGTAGCATATATCAACTTGCGGTAGTGATATTTGTTGGTAAAATAATTTTCACTATTACCTTGACCTATGACTAACACCTGGGTTTTATACTTACCTTATAGGCACTTAAAATCTATTTGAATTAATTTATATGATTCTAGTGAATTTATTGGTTTTCTGAGTAAGGAGAATATTATGGAATGGTTGGTTGAGAATTGGTTTTGGGTATTGATCATAACAGCATTTGTTCTCTTGCATTTGTTTGGCCACGGAGGACATGGTGGTCATAAAAAAGGCCATGATTCAGAAAAACACCCCGATCACCGAGACTAGAAAAATTGCAAGGAGGAATAATCGTGAAAAATCCACCTGATATTAAATTACTTGATGCCTCAGTCGGGCATTGGATTATGAAAAAAATTCTGTCTGGTTACCATGGTTCGGTTGCCGTACGACTATGGGATGGGCAGATCGCTGTGGGAAAATCGGATGCACCCTGTACGGTAGTAATCAAACAACCCTGGGTATT
>JBGMQW010000303.1:0-3322 GCA_048060815.1 Thiohalomonadales bacterium
CGACATTTTTGTGGTGAAATACGCGTGTAACTTAATTTTGCTAACACTTCCATCTATAAATCCTCTTAACGTGCCTTTTTATCTGCTGTGTGTCCGCGATAGGTTCGAGTTGCTGCAAATTCACCTAATTTATGACCGATCATGTTTTCAGTAATCATTACTGGCACGTGTAAACGACCATTATGAACTGCAATCGTAAAACCGATCATATCCGGAATAATCATTGAACGACGTGACCAGGTTTTAATTGGTTTCTTGCTTTGTGTGGCCTGTGCTTTTTCGAGCTGCTTAACCAAGCTTTGATCGATAAACGGACCTTTTTTAATTGAACGTGGCACTATTCAAATCCCTCAAATGTTATTTCTTATTACGATGACGTACGATCATTTTATCAGTACGTTTATTTTTACGGGTTTTATAACCCTTGGTTGGCACGCCCCAGGGTGTTACCGGATGACGACCACCTGATGTTCTTCCTTCACCACCACCATGCGGGTGATCAACCGGATTCATAGCGACACCACGAACAGTCGGACGTACACCACGCCAGCGTGTTGCACCGGCTTTACCTAATTTACGAAGGTTGTGTTCCTGATTACTGACTGCACCAATCGAGGCACGACAATCAGATAAAACTTTTCTCATTTCACCTGAACGCAAACGTAATGTAGCGTAACGGCCTTCCCGGGCAACCAATTGTGCAGAAGTTCCAGCACTTCGTGCTATCTGAGCACCTTTACCAGGTTTTAATTCAATACAATGAATAACGGTACCAATTGGAATATTTCGAATCGGTAAACAATTGCCGGGTTTAATCGCAGCATGGGCACCTGACTCAATAGGATCACCCGCTTTAACTTTTTGAGGCGCGATTATATAGCGACGCTCACCATCTTTGTATAATAACAATGCAATATTGGCACTTCGATTTGGATCGTATTCAAGATGCTCTACAACTGCAGGAATTTCATCTTTTGTACGTTTAAAATCAATAACACGATAATGCTGTTTATGACCACCACCACGATGACGCGTTGTTATACGTCCGGCATTATTACGACCACCACTTTTACTTTTTGCTTCAAGCAATGGTGCGTGAGGTTTGCCTTTATGCAAATCAGGTGTTTTAACCTGAACTACATGACGACGACCTGATGATGTTGGTTTTGCCTTGACTAATGCCATGACGCTATTCCTTATTAATACTTGTTTCTAATTAAATCTAATTTCTGTATAAGCCCGTGCTTAAAACTAGTCAGCACCCGCAAAATTAATATCCTGACCAGCTTTAATTCGTACATAAGCTTTTTTCCAGTCTTTACGTTTACCTAACTTACCTTGTGCACGTTTAGTTTTTCCAGTTACATTACTAGTTTGAACTGATTCAACATCAACTTCAAACATCAATTTAACAGCTTGTTTTATTTCCGGCTTGGTTGCGTCTGTAACAACTTTAAATACAACCTGATTACTACTATCAGCCGCATTCTGACTCTTTTCAGAAACCAGAGGACCTAATAATACTTTCATTAATCTTTCCTGGTTCATGAAAGTGACTCCTCTAACTTTTTAATCGCAGCAACTGTTATTAAAACTTTTTCATTTCGAATTAGTGTAACAGGGTCAACATAACCGACTTCACATAAACCAACATTTGGTAAATTACGTGCTGATTTAAATAATTTATCATCCACATTTTCAGTTACGATTAAAACATTATTTAATAAATTCAGCTTTTCTAATTTATCAGACAAGACCTTTGTTTTAATTTCATCAATTGAAAATGAATCAATAACAACTAATCTTTCCTGCCGTACTAATTCAGACAAAATTGAACGTATCGCAAGACGATACATTTTTTTATTAATTTTTTGCGAATGATCCTGTGGACGAGCCGCAAATGTTGTTCCACCAGTGCGCCAGAGCGGACTACGTATTGTACCGGCACGAGCTCGACCTGTACCTTTTTGACGAAATGGTTTAGCACCACCGCCTCGAACATCGGAACGTGTTTTTTGTGCCCGGGTACCTGAGCGGGCACCAGCTAAATAAGCCGTGACTGCCTGATGAACCAGTGCTTCATTAAATTCGCGAGCAAAATTATCATCGGAAACAGAAATTGTTTTCGTTGATGCTTTACCTGTCGCTGTGGTTAGTGCCAATTCCATAATCTACGAACCTTATGATTTTACTTTAACGGCTGGCGTAATAATTAGATCGCCACCTTTAGCACCGGGAACAGCGCCTTTTACCAAAATTAAATTCCTATCTTCATCCACCCGTACAACTTCAAGCGTTTGAAGTGTGCGTTTTGCGTCACCCATATGACCGTTCATTTTCTTACCTTTAAATACTCGTCCAGGTGTCTGGTTTTGTCCGATAGAACCAGTTGCTCGATGCGATAATGAGTTACCATGAGTCGCATCCTGCATTTGAAAGTGATAACGCTTAATAACACCGGCAAACCCTTTACCGATACTTTTTCCTGTTACATCAACTTTTTGTCCAGCTTCAAAAATACCGACTTTAATTTCGCCACCTACTTTCATGTCTTCGCCTTCATCAGACGCTAATCGGAACTCCCACAATCCACGCCCCGCTTCAACACCGGCCTTTGCAAAATGTCCTGCTTTCGGCTTGGATACACGAGAGGCTTTTTTAGATCCAGTAGTCACTTGCACGGCACGATAACCATCGTTATCAATAGTTTTTAGTTGAGTAACACGATTCGGTTCCACCTCGATCACTGTTACCGGTATAGAATCACCATCTTCAGTGAAGACACGTGTCATACCTACTTTTTGACCAACAATACCAATAGTCATATTCTTCTCACTTAATTCAATTTAATCTGAACATCAACACCCGCAGCCAAATCCAGCTTCATTAAAGCATCGACTGTTTTGTCTGTCGGATTGACGATATCCATCAAGCGTTTATGCGTACGAATCTCATATTGATCTCGTGCATCTTTATTTACGTGCGGTGAAATCAAAATCGTGTAGCGTTCAATTTTTGTAGGCAGAGGAATCGGTCCTTTAACCTGAGCACCAGTTCTTTTTGCAGTTTCAACAATCTCACGAGCTGATTGATCGATTAATCGATAATCAAATGCTTTAAGACGAATGCGGATATTCTGATTAGTCGCCATATTCTTAATTTTAACCTGTTTTATAAAACCTAATTTAACCGCAGACTAATCTTATAAAGTAAGATTAGACACCTTAATAATCTTATTCGATTATTTTCGCAACCACACCCGCACCTACAGTACGGCCACCTTCACGAATCGCAAAACGTAAACCGTCTTCCATCGCAATCG
>JBGMQW010000304.1:0-1749 GCA_048060815.1 Thiohalomonadales bacterium
ATAATTGTCCTGATTTGATTAGTGGCATTAATCCCGCTAGAACGGTTGGACAATGGGGACAAACTGAGCTTAACAACATTGTCGCACTAATATTATTTATTGGTTTTTCAGATGAAGATTTTTTGCGGGTCATATTTTTTAGTTAATTAATATTCATTTTGAAAATATTGGATAGACAAATGTCGTAATTTCTTAAAATAATCTTAACAATTTTTAATTATTTTGTATCACTAATGTAACATGTATAAAATAATTGTGATGGATTCGATGTTATTAAAAATAATTTAAATAATTTAAATTATTTTGAACTAAAATGAATTAATGCAGTCTATTACTGTATGCGCTTGTCAGCGCTTCTCCGCTATACTCCCTTGCGGAGAAGACTATTCGGCTCCCAAACCGAATAGATATTTTAAACCCGGATTAATGCGATTATCCGGGTTTTTTTTTATACTAAATAAATTGTTACAATTAGATACATCTGTATTTTTTAGCCTAAATCAAACAGTTGTAGCGTAAACGTATCGCAACCGGAGTAATATTAAGCAAAGCTATCCGTTAGAAATCGGTTCTGCATTTAACCAATTTAAAATTAGTGATTGTGCTTGCTCTACACCTATTTTTTTTGTCGCAGAAAATAATTGAATGCTGACAGTTCCGTACGCCGCTAGTTCTTTTTGTACCTGCAATAATGTTGCTTTGGCAGGGCCTTTTTTTAATTTATCCGATTTGGTTAATAAAATGTGTACCTTCATATTAACAGAATTACACCATGCTAACATTTGCTGGTCAAAATCAGTCAGTGGGTGACGTACATCCATTAACAGTATTAGTCCGCGTAAGGATTTACGTTGTTCAAAGTAATTCGTCATTGCATCCCCCCATTCACGTTTAACGCGTGTGGGTACTTTGGCAAAACCGTAACCGGGTAAATCGACGAGTCGTCTGGAATCATCGAGTTTAAAGAAAACCAGATGTTGAGTACGTCCGGGTGTTTTACTAATTCTCGCTAATGCCTTACGTTGTGTAATAGCATTCAATGCACTGGATTTTCCTGCATTGGAGCGGCCCGCAAAAGCGACTTCAGTACCAGTATCTGCAGGTGCCTGAACAGGTTTGGGGACACTGATTAAAAACGCGATTTTTTGAAATTCTTTTTGATACATATTCAGCTTCAGTACATTTTTATAAAGTAGACTTAAGTAACAATTATTTTTTATTTTGTACTAGTATCTCTAGATATCAATACCGGTATCAACAGATATTAAAATTCTATCTATCTATATATTTGCTCTATAAGGTCTGGATGATAATTCATGGTAAAATAACCAATGATGCAGTAATACCATACTTAAATTATGGGTTAATTATCTCGAATTAACAGGGTCTACTTGACCAATGTTGTTCAAATTGGTATATAAGGATTCCATAATTTACATTGCAATGGCATTCATTAGTAATACGTGCATCATATATCAATTTTGATGCTTTTGAATTTAATATGCAATCAACATAAAATTTTGTATTAGGAGTAATTTAAATGAAAACAATAAGTTATATTGCGGCAGCTGTATTAACACTGTCTGCTGGTTCTGTTTTTGCTGGTGGTGATGCTGCTAAAGGTAAAGCAACATATGATAAAGCCTGTTTTGTCTGTCATAAAGCTGGAGTTGCAAATGCACCTAAATTAGGTGATAAAGCAAACTGGGCACCAAGAATCAAACAAGGTGAAGCTAAGCTGGTTGAGCA
>JBGMQW010000304.1:1849-3310 GCA_048060815.1 Thiohalomonadales bacterium
CAGTTGAAGGATTTTAAAGATGCCAAAACACGTAAAGATCCTATGATGGCAGGTCAGGTTGCTGCGTTATCAGAATCTGATATGTTAAATGTGGCTGCTTATTTTTCATCACAAAAAATTTCTGCAGGTCAGGCTGATGAGAAATTAGCTGAACTTGGTGCAAAAATTTATCGTGGTGGAAACTCAGCATCCGGAGTAGCAGCTTGCATGAGTTGTCATGGGCCAGCTGGCAAAGGTAATCCTATGGCTAACTTCCCGTCTTTGGCAGGGCAACATGCAACCTATCTTGAGAAATCAATAAATGATTTTAAATCGTCGGCAAGAACAAACGATGCCGGAAAAATGATGCAAAATATTGCAATTAAAATGACCGACAAAGAAATTAAAGCAGTAGCTTCGTATATTCAAGGATTAAAGTAAGCTGATTTGCGAATTGATTCAAGGGGTGGTCTTCGACCGCCCTTTGTTGTTTTTAAAACACTAATATTACGCGTTTAGATTTTCATCGAAATACCACTGAATTAACACTATTTTGTGGAACCAAAATTATAATAAATGTTCAAAATATTAAGCTATCGGGCTCATAACAAGGCGACCAAAAAAGGAGCGATAATAACAATGATAAAGGGATATACCAAAATTAAAAGGACACTATTAATATTGAGTTTGAGCATTTTTAGTTTAAATGCTTATTCAGAAAATTTTGTAGAAGGTGTGGACTATAAGAAAATTACACCCGTTGTTGGAACGAGTGATTCATCAAAAATAGAAGTATTGGAATTATTCAGTTATGGTTGTCCACATTGTAACAGTTTTGAAGGATCAATTAGTCAGTGGTTAAAATCAAAACCAGCTAATGTCGATTTTGGACGACGTCCGGTTTCTTTTGGCCGTCAAGTTTGGGCTAACTATGCTCAAGCTTACTATACTGCTGAAGTTCTCGATGTTCTTGATAAAACCCATGCCCCCATGTTTAATGCCATCCATAAAGAAAATAACAAATTATCTGACGTTGCGAGTATTAGAGAATTATTTCTAAAAAATGGTATTTCGAGTGATGATTTTGAGTCATCATTTTATTCATTTGCTGTGGATGCGCGGTTACGTCGGGATCAACGTACCTTAGGGAAGTATCAGTCTAACAGTGTTCCCACCATGATTGTTAATGGCAAATATCGAATTGATAGTTCAATGACCGATCACAACAATGAAAAAATGTTAGAAGTTGTCAATTTCCTGATTAAAAAAGAATCAGCAAAAACGAAATAACAATACCTTAGTCATTTTTATTTTTATGGCTACGGTATAATAACGATAAATATTTATAATAATACATCGATATTTCTATTCGAATTGTATATTGTATATTGTGCCCCGGTATTAACAGGTATGGGTTAATACTGTAATTAAAATTCCAGTATTAAATTCAATAAAGTTTGTGTTAAGTTGTCCGCTATATCA
>JBGMQW010000305.1:0-3305 GCA_048060815.1 Thiohalomonadales bacterium
CTTTAGCTATTTCATCGAATCCACCAGTAAAATACATCACCGGCACTGTTACAGCGGAGATAATTAAACCATCTAATATAGATGCCCAAAGTCTTTTCCATCTTGATGCAAGCACATTGCTCCCATCAGAGGGTTCAATTAGTTCTGCTTGCGGTGTGCTATATATGTCATTATCCATAATTACTCCTAATATTAATAAAAAAGAACTGTAATGATAGTAAATCGCTAAGCAATTTCTTATTCTGCTTTTTGATGAGTCACTTTCCGCGTTTCAGCAGAATCATCACTAATTATGTTAGCCACTATTGTTCTTGTATTTCCTGAATAAGATCCTCTAACAGAAATATTAACTGTTTCCGTTGCAACACACTTCAGCGGAACTGTTAATGGTACACCACCACTACCAAAACCCCATGTGAATTTTATTTCACGCTGACCTGCCGGCAACTGAAAAGAAGCATATGTATTATCGCTTAGTGAAGCGTATTCATTCCCTTCACTTTCCACAGAAAGACTCCAAACCAATACGAAAACGTCTCTAAAAACGAATACCTCACAGCTTTCATCAATAGGTAAAGATGCATGTTTATAACTTTTAGCCCCTGTTGCGCAACCACTTAAAATAGTTGCAAAAATAACAATAATTATAATTTTTTGCATTGAACGATAACTCCAAATAATACTCATCATTTTTACATCTTAATTAAATTTAGTATAAACATCACACTGTAAAAATTTAATTGCTGATTTAATTCGCTTTCACAATTTTATCGATCGCAACTAATTCAGTTAAGAAACCTTCCAAGTTAGACAACTTTAACGCACTAGGCCCATCACATCTTGCGTTTTTCGGATCAGGGTGGGCTTCTAAAAAAAGACCGGCTATTCCAACTGCAATGCCTGCTCTGGCTAAATCTGATATCTGTTCACTTCGGCCTCCAGATGCAGTACTTTGAGAATCTCGCTGTTGTAATGAATGCGTTACATCAAAAATAATGGGCACATCACTACTTAATTTTTTCATGACACCAAAGCCCAGCATATCAACGACTAAATTATCATAACCAAAGTTAGTTCCTCTTTCGCAAATAATGATCTTGTCATTACCCGATTCTTTTAATTTATCAATAATATTAACAATTTGACCGGGGCTTAAAAATTGTGGCTTTTTTATATTTATAACTTTATTTGTTTTTGCCAATGCAACAACTAGATCAGTTTGTCTTGCTAAAAAAGCGGGGAGTTGTAAAACATCTGCTACTTTGGAAACAGGTTCAGCCTGCCAGGGTTCATGCACATCTGTTATTATTGGAACATCATACGTATCTTTTACTTCTTGCAGAATTTTAAGACCTTCCTCTAAGCCCGGACCACGAAAAGAATGTATAGAAGATCTGTTAGCCTTATCAAAGCTGGCCTTAAATACATAAGGTATACCTAATTTTTTTGTAACTCTTACATATTCCTCGCATGACTGTAACGCGAGCTCTCTTGACTCTAGTACATTGATCCCACCAAACAATACAAAATCAGAACTATTGCTTACATTTAGCCCTTTGATAATCTGAACCATAATTAATAAACCCTACATTATTAAGTAACGTGTATATTGTTTTAACAGTTTTCATCTGCTAAAAACCTAACATTTTCTTTTGTTATTTATTTACAACATCAAAAATATCGATTGATATTCTTTTAAACAACACCGGCTTGAAGTAACTGACGCATGTTAATCGCTCCGACAAGCAACCCATCACTATCAACAACGGGCAGCGTAGAAATTTCATGTTGCTCCATTAACTTTACCGCTTCAACTGCCAGTTGATTATCTTTTATCGTAGTAAATGTTTTTGACATAACGTCGTAAATAGAAGTAACTTTAATATCTAAATCACGATCTAAACAACGCCTCAAATCACCATCTGTAAAAACCCCTATTGGTTTATTTTTTGTATCAACCACCACCACAAATCCCAGACCAGCTGACGAAATGATTAATAAAACATCTTTAATTGAAAGATCTTTATTAATAACAGGAGCACTCTCAAGTGCTGTCATTATATCTAAAACATTAGCAAGGAGTTTTCTCCCTAATGTGCCATGAGGGTGTGTTTCTGCAAAATCATTTTCTGTAAAACCACGGGCATTTAATAAACAAATAGCTAACGCATCGCCGAATACTAAACTAAGTGTTGTGCTTGCTGTTGGAGCCAAACCTAAGGGACAAGCTTCTTCAGGAACTGAAGTATCGATCAATAAATCAGCATGTTGTGCAAGGGGTGAATTTAGGCCGCTCGTCAAAACAATAAGTTTAATACCATTTCGCTTTATATAAGGCATAACCCGTAACAGCTCGTCACTTTTGCCTGATTGTGAGATTCCTATAACAATATCGTCTTTAGTGAGCATTCCCAAATCGCCATGCCCTGCTTCTGCCGGATGTACAAAAAATGCGGGGGTACCCGTGCTAGCCAGTGTCGCTGCGATTTTGTTGCCGATATGCCCTGATTTCCCCATGCCCATAACAATTACTCGGCCTGGTGGGACCCTGCTTTTTATAAGCTCCACTGCTTTATTAAAATCCTCATTAAGTTTTTCTTTTCCGGATTGCAGCGCCGCTATTTCTATATCGAAGGTTTTTATTGCCAAGTCTATATATTTATTCATCGGTTTTTATTCACTTAATTGCCCATTGGTGCGGTAAGAAGTTATGCACTTATTCTGCTTGAATTTCATGATAAGTTGATATTAATAGAAAGCTGCCTTTTAGGCCAATATTTACCCCATATAGTTAAAGTACAAGCTCATTAAGACGACTGCATTGGTGTGGCCACTATTGTTCCGGTGCAACCGCAAAAGTATGCTCTTATTCTGACATTTACGTTAGAATAAGAAGCATAATATGAAAAATTTTAATTGGCAAAATAACCTATGAGCTTCTGTATTGTAATCCCAGCACGCCTAGCTTCAACCCGTTTAGCGGACAAACCGCTGCGTAATATTTGCGGCAAACCCATGATCGCTCATGTTATTGAGCGTGCAAAACAAAGCAATGCGAAAGAAGTGATTGTTGCAACCGATTCACAAAAAATTGCTGACGCTGTTTCCGAACTTGATGTTCAGGTTTGCATGACTCATAAAAATCACCAATCTGGAACAGAACGCTTGTCTGAAGTAATCGAACAGCTGAATTTTACGGATGAACAAATTCTGATTAATTTACAAGGTGATGAACCCACAATGCCGCCCGTTTGTTTGAACCAAATAGGGCAAGCGCTTGAACAAGACAGCAATCTGAAAATGGC
>JBGMQW010000306.1:0-3285 GCA_048060815.1 Thiohalomonadales bacterium
GTAATTAACAACAAGGAGAGAAGAATGAATAAATTACTGAATAAAAAACCACATTTATTTTTTAACTATATATTACTAACAACGGTAACCACAATTATATTGTTATCAGTTTTGCAAAAATCGTACGCATCTGAAAGCATATTTACTACCTACATCGGAATTGATAGCGTTAATCATACTGCTTTTATGTATGATGAACATTTTGAGCAATACCCCGAAAACCCGGATAATCCCAAGACAAGTGTTATAGCGCTACCAGCTAATTTTCCATTTTGGTCACTGGCTCAAAATTATGATGTGGTTCGCCGAAACGACGATGGTAGTATCGATGTGTTATCAAAGGATCCGGCATATTTCGAAATGGTACATCATATGGTGATGTTTTATTCTGCACCTAACCGACCAAGAGCTGATATTTATGATTATCCTGGACCGTTTAGTACTGGAAGTGAATTAACCAGTTTCTTTTTTCCTAAAGGTTATGCTTACAAACTCGATGGTGGTTATCTAGTACCGGAATGGCATTGGCAAAATCCTGCTAATGTAGCTGTAACTGAAAAATTATATTTAAGAATGAATATTACAGTTGATAATGAACCCAATGCTTATCGCGATACCGAAGTTGAGTCTATTGATGTAATACCGGTAACATCGGATTTTAGTATACCACCTGGAAAATCAAAAAAAATCAGTCCAAAATATCCCGTGAACGCAGATAGCCGCATAATTGCAGTGATTCCACACATTCATGATCATGGCGGTAAGATTAAACTTAAAAGCAGAGAAAAAACCATTCATGAGTTTAAACCGGAATATCAAAACATACCGGTAACCCATGATGATATGGGACAGGGTGCAACACCATTACATTCGCATAAAGCTCACTTACCCGTTAACGGATTATATGCCTGGACTCCTGGTCAATACGGTCCCATTATAAAAACCGGTGATTTTTTAACTGTTGAATCCAAGTTTAACAACCCTCATCCACGAACTATTGATAATATGGTTATTGCCACTATTTTTTATGAAATTGTTAAATAATCATTAAACCTGGAGCAGGAGGTTGTTACTAAACAATCTCCTGTTTTTTTGCGCGTTTCTTTTATGTAATTTTTAAAAATACTATTAGGGCAATAAAATTTCAGTTACAGTAATAATTCGATATGATAGTGATTCAGTAATGTGTTGATAAACGATAATCCTATGCCAAAAAATATTAATGTTCTACTAGTTGAAGACGATATCGATCTGTCTGCTTCGATATCAGAATACCTTGCTCTGGAAAACATTCAGTGTGATTTCGCCTATAATGGTCAATCGGGTTTGCAACTGGCCAAACAAAATCCGTTTGATGTCGTGCTACTGGATATTAACTTACCACAGTTAGATGGCTTAAATGTTTGTGAACAACTTCGTTTAAGCGGAATTGATACTCCGGTACTAATGTTAACAGCACGCGATACACTAGACGATAAATTAGCCGGTTTTCGTGCTGGAACAGATGATTATTTAGTAAAACCGTTTGCATTAGATGAACTCATTGCCCGAATACAAGTATTATCAACCCGGCGAAGTGGACAGATGCAAAAATTGCATATCGTGGACTTGGAAATGAATTTTTTACGGCATGAAGTAAAACGTGCAAATAAGATATTAACCGTTACACCGATAGGCTGGAAGATTCTTGAAACCCTGATGCGTGCCAGCCCCGCTATTATAACACGAAAACAATTACAACAAGCAGTCTGGAGTGATGAACCACCTGATAGTAATAGCTTAAAAGTTCATTTATTTAAATTACGACAACAGGTTGATGTACCATTTGAAAAAAAATTGATCCATACTCTGAGCGGGAAAGGGTTTACTCTACGTGAAGATATTTAACTCAACTAAAACGATACGCAGTGAGTTACGCTGGTATTTATTAGGCTTAATCATAGTACTGGTATTTTTTTACACTATCTTGTTACAAGAATATTTTTTACGTGGAATAAATATTTCTACAAAAATTGAATTTGAAATTATAGCTCGCGAGTACAATAAAGAAAGAATAACGAATCCGGATACCCCATTACCAGAACATACTTATTTAAATACGTATGTCGATTGGTCATTATCACCAACAGAATATCAAGCATTGTTTCCTGAATCAGAACACCAAAATAATAGTTTATTAACACTCGATAAACTCGAACAAGGAAAAACTGAATTGACTCAGTATATTTTTATGCGCTATCCATTAAATAATAATCAATTCCTTTATATGGTGGCTAAATATCCTCCTGAGATGTTAAATCAACAACAAACAAATGAATTTGAAAATACAGTACTCATAACATTACCACTTGCTTTGTTATTTATTATAACCGCAGTACTATTGATATATCACCTTGGTCGACGAATTGGACGGTCTTCTGATGCTCTCAATGCCTGGGCAGAAAATTTATCGCTGGAATCACTCAACCAGGAGAAACCTGATTTTCACTATACCGAATTAAATGGTGTTGCAAATAAACTACAGGAAGCATTCCATCGTATAGGGAGTTTATTGGAAAAAGAACACCTGTTTCTTAGATTCACTAGTCATGAGCTAAGAACGCCTTTAGCAATCACACGAGCTAATGTTGAACTTTTAGAAAAAAAGGGTATTGAACAAAAATATGAAAATTCAATCGTCCGCATTAAACGTGCAAATTCTGACATGCAACATATCACTGAAGCATTATTATGGTTAAGTAGAGATACTGATTCTATTCCAAAAGCAGATTCAATACTAATCGATGATGAATTAGATACTATAATTAATGATCATCGATATCTGCTGAAGAAAAAAATAGTTGATGTTGAACTAATCAAATGTGCATGTAAAATAAATGTTCCAGTTATTCTATTCAAAATAATTATGTCTAACCTGGTTCGTAACGCATTTCAATTTACATCCAATGGTACTGTTATTATTGAATTGCATGAAACCAAAATCGTTTTTCGAAATCAAAATTCTGATTTACAAAATGTATCAGAACAAGAAATTGATTATGGTTTTGGCCTAGGATTATTGTTAGTAGAGCGATTAATAACTAAATTAGGATGGAAGTTTAATTATCAGGAAATTTCTGGTGGACGATTAGTTACTATCAAATTAATTGACATAAAAACATGAAGTTAAGAATGTGATAACTTCATATACGAATATTTAAATATTTCTTATCCCTCGTACTTTTTATATAAAGTTCAGGTTAATGAATAAAGCCAGCGAGACAATGTATCTCGCTGGCCTGTTTT
>JBGMQW010000307.1:0-3272 GCA_048060815.1 Thiohalomonadales bacterium
ACTGTTTCAGTTAGTGAAAAAAATGAGAAATGCACACTTTCTGTTTTTGATAATACCGAATAGTAAAAAGCAAAATGGTGCAATCCTATTCTATAACAAATAACCATTTTTCAACTTCAATAATAAGTACTGCTGAGTTTATCATGTAATAAAAGGTAACTTTATAGTGGATTCGCATAACTGGGCACCAAAGCCTGATTACCACAGGATAAAATTGTTCGAGGGACATTACTAAATTATCTTAAAAAATATTAAAAACAAAGTAAGCGAAAAATAAACTACACCCTACCCAAAACACAACATCATTTGTTTCGGTGACGATAATGAAACCGTTAGTGATACGACTGCTATTATTGTTGATGGGCATACTCGTAAAAAACGATCGGTCGTAAGGCATTACCACCGACCTTACCGCGCATTGGTGTGGCTATACCCCGTGCCACATTGGAAAACTGGATGATTCAACCGGTAATTAATTTACTACAAAATAAATTATTATCGTATGACCTCATTCAGATGGATGAACCCAAGAAGAAAGCCCAATCAAAATCCTATCTCTGACTGTAACGTGGTGGTCCTCCGGAGAAACCAGTGGTTTTATTTGATTACGATATTTCGCATAGCCAATCGGTACTGCTACGCTTACTGGCAGGTTTTAAGGTTTCCCCGACTAGTGCTGTATATAAGGCACTATCGTACCTCAATAATGAATGCCCAAAATCATTCAGTATCTGGATGATGGGAGTTACCTCATGGACAATACTTTTGCCGAGAATGCGATTCTGCCTTTTGTGATTGGTCGTAAGATTTGGTTATTTAGTCATAGTGTTAAGGGTGTGAAAGCATCTGCGAATCTTTATTCGTTAATTGAAACGGCTACCGTATGCATACCTACGTTATCTTTTTACTGAATTACCAAAGGCTAAAACAACTGAGAAAAGTGAAGCATTACTACCAAGCAGTAGTAAACTGAAAAATTTATTAATCAAGTACGTACTTTAATTTTCGCTTATTTAATATTGTTTAACTATAATTCGGTAATAATGTGGGTACAGTAATTTAATTTTTAAATATATCTAGCATATCTTGACGTTGCTTAAATTTTAATGAAAGATCATATGGTGACTGACCTTCTTTATTTAGCAGACTTAATGATACTCCAGCATTAATAAAAGGTTCAACAAAATTTTTAGCTTGATATGTATTTATACTTTTGCAGCTTGCCATATGATGAAATACATTATTTCCTTGATTGTCAATGGTCTTTATAGTTACACCATTTTTAATCAATTGCTCCGCGATTTCATAGCGACATTCATTTAAAGCCAACATTAAGGGAGTTTCACCTTTTAAATTAGTTATATTGTTAATTTTTTCTTTTCCCGTTTTGATAAGGAGTTTGTAAAATTCAATAGAAGAAGATGATGGCCAAATTTTGGTTATTGCTATTATTATAGGAGTATTCCCTTCGTTATCAAGTATGGATAAATCAACTCCTTGCTTGATGAACTTAGTTAATATTTCTTCTTCAATATTTTTACTTGTATTTCCTTCACGGAGATAATTAATAAATGGTGTAAGACCAGCTTTATTTTTCTGATTTGGATCAGCGTTAAAGGACAACAAAGTATTAATATATTTTTTTGTTCTGTTTTCAACAACAACACGATGTAGTACAGTGTTACCATCTAAATCAGCGAGATTAACAGATGCTCCATGACTTAGAAGATAATGCATTGTTTTAATGCCTGATGAACTTCTGGTATTTTCAAGTGAAATTTTGAAAATAGCGCTCTTTCCTTTTTCATCAACGGCGTTTACATCTGCACCTAACTCTAATAGTAAATCGAAAATTTTAGGATAAAATTTAACTTCAGATTTTTTCATGATAATGGTTTCACCCATACTTCCAGGTATGTTGATACCACCAGAACATTTTACTAAACGTTTCATACCTATCCATGAGTTTATATCAGATACATCAGGTAATCCTTCATCCCAAGTGTTACGTGACCAAATTGCATATAATGGTAATTGTCCATTAGTATCTCGAACTTGACATGACACACCTTTATCAAGCAATGAAACTAGTATTTTGTCTTTCTTATAACTAGCATAATGCAAAGCATTTTTACCAGAGTTATCAAGAGCCTTGAAATCTGTGTCTAGAGTTAATACATAATCCACAACATCCGACACACCATTCTTCACGACAGACATTAGTATTGTCTCATTGTACTTATTTACAATTTGTGGATTAGATCCTGCTTTAACTAATGCACGAGCAATATCTAGTGTACTTGCTTGAGATAGAGCGGTATTTCGAAAAACATAATTCGCATCAACTCCACTACTCAGTAGATATTCTACTGCCTCGAGATTTTTAGAGCGAACGGCAAACTCCAGAGCGTCGCCAATATTTTTTATTTTGGCATTGACGAGAACTTTCATCATTGCCACATCACCATTTTGTGCCGCGATTTGTAACATACTATTAGTGTAATCTGATTCACCATCAATATTCGGAGATATTCCGGATTGTAAAAGCTTCGATGCACTATCTACATCACCATATTCAACAGCTTGTTCAAGCTCATAGTGACGATCTGATTGGAAATCGGTGAAATTCTTTATGACTAGAGCGATTATTGAAATTACAATGGGAGATATGTAAATATAAAGCGAAATACGAGGAATTATTCCCATTCCGGAACGTATACCTAGCCATGAGACAATTAGCCCAATAACAATCGCCAAAATTGCAATGCCTCCTATAATTGCAACGCCAATTGCTTTTCCTTGAGCATCCCCTGCGTAGCGACTAGGTGTTGAATTTAATAGTGAGAGAAATCCCCATAAGCTGAGAATAAGTAATAAAACTGATACAAATATACCAATATAAAAAATAAATTTCATGAATATAGCGTACTCCGTTAATTGAGTATAAAACTGTTTACTACTATATTAAACCTTTCAGAATAATTTATATAGATAGTTTATTGCTATTGAGCGTTAATTATAATAATAGAGATTATTAACAATGTGAATTTAGTAAGTTAATGAAAATTAATATTTGTTCCATCCATTTTTATTTTAGCTCCAGATTTTATTTTAAAATTGGAAACTTGTGATTCTTTAGCTAAGGCATTATTAAAATTAGCATTATCTATTATTGAAAAATCAGTTAAAACTAATTCTTTAACCATGATAGTAGAAAAATTAGCCTCTCCAACTTGCATATGGCTCAGTTGTATTCGTTCACCTTTAGCATT
>JBGMQW010000308.1:0-3235 GCA_048060815.1 Thiohalomonadales bacterium
ACCAGTGATAATCAAAAACTAGTACTGATGCCGCTTGAGGCTTCAAATGTTATCGGCTCTCTAGCGGGTATCACCGAATTATTTAACACCGTTAAAAAATAATCAGGACTTTACTTTATGCATTGGTTAGCAGAAATATCATTATGGCACTGGGCCTCTCTAGGGATCATATTACTGGTTCTGGAAATTTTAGGCACAGCAGGTTTTTTAATCGGCACCGCGATAGCGGCCTTTCTTATGGCAGCCATTGTCAGTATGGTGCCCGATTTGGACTGGAAATGGCAACTCGCTATTTTCAGCATCACATCGGTGATTTTTAGTCTTATATATTTAAAACGTTTTGCTAATTTTAATGAAAATACCGATCAACCCAATCTAAATAATCGAGCCGCACAACATATTGGTAAACGCTATACCTTGAATGATGCAATAATTAATGGTCAGGGTAAAATTCAGGTAGGCGATACGTTTTGGAAAATAAGTTGTAAAAATGATCTTGAAGCAGCAACACAAATAGAAGTTACCGCGATTGATGGTATGACTTTAGTAGTTAAAGCAGTTCCTGACTAAAATAAAACTTAACTTAATTTAACTTAATTTAACATGAAACAACACCGCGACGTTTAGCTTGGAACAACACCGCGACACCCGGGAAATTTTGAGCAGCCCCAAAAAGTATTTCCTGCATTCTTGCCTTTCTTGGCCGTGCGTTTAATCATTTTCTGACTACAAATAGGACATAAAGGTTCTAACTCAGGCATTTCTTGTTTTTCCGGTTCTGCTGCAATTGATTCTTCAGACTTTTTATCCGCCTCTACTTCTGAAGCTGAAGGCAATGCTTCAATCATTTGCGAAAAATCGACTCCATTAATTAACATCAACGATTTACCCAGCGAAAAATCCAACGCTTCAGCAGTAAACTCACCCATGGTAATCGCAATACCGTGTTTTACCCCATCGAATTCCATTGCAACATAAAGCTCGCCTATAGCCGTCACGTCAACCTGTTGTTCTTGCCAGTCTTTATAGTGAACGTAGGTCGATTCATTATTTCTTTGTAAAACAAGATCAGCACCATCATAGACATTGTCAGATTTTTCAGTAACAGCATACCCACGTTGTATAAATATTCTATGAACAAAATCCTCAAACTCAGATGAGTTTATATTATTCGAAGAATGTGAATCATTACCTGATACCTCTTTAGCAGAGGGTTGTGATTTTTTCTTTTGTTTAGCAGGAGTATCTGATTTTTTTAACCATGGAAATACAGTGTTCAGCATTTTTTTAAAAATCGATTTGTTTTTAGCCGTCATATTGATTCCTGTAATATCACCCAGTCCACTTCACATTCACCTGATTCAGCCGCAACATAGGCAGAATCACCTGTAATACTAATGGAAATATCCATCGTTCGCTGCACCATGGAGGCTAAAAGCTGAATATTTTCCCAATCAAACTGGTATACCGAGACAGACAGCTGGTTAATTTTTTGCTGGTTCTGGCTCCACCAAACATCTGCTTTCGAATTAAAACAATAAATCTTAACCGCATTAGCCAATCGACAACTTTTTTTAATTCTATCAGCCGCCGGTTCACCCACATCAATCCATAATAACGTTTGCTCATCAAA
Source organism: Thiohalomonadales bacterium (assembly GCA_048060815.1). GTDB lineage: Bacteria > Pseudomonadota > Gammaproteobacteria > UBA6429 > Thiohalophilaceae > CAYQUC01. The sequence goes on from JBGMQW010000308.1 coordinate 1,634, forward strand.
TGAACGCGCCCATATATCAGGCTCACTAATTTCACTTAAACCTTTAGTAAAGGACAGGTGCTCCTGCACATTTATACAATAAGCTAAAACCCGCACCATCATACGCTCAATGGTTTCAGAAGGATGCTGCGCCAGTGTTAAGTTAAGCGTATCGTAATAATCCCGATTGAGATCAGATAACGAAATCCTGAATTTATAAATGGTTGGTTTTATTGCCACAACTAATTCCCATACAACATTTTATTTGTTATTAAATAATAGTCCCAGTTTACTTTCCAATCTTACCATCACCGAGGTAATGCTCATCAATAAAATAACCGCCGCAGTAAAATAATACATACCCGGTTCAATCTCCACAGAAGCTAATGCGCCTAACTTAACCGTCATAATTAAGATTGCAATAACAAAAACATCCAGCATTGACCAGCGTCCATAGCGATGCATTAAATGCAGGTATTTCGAGTAAGCCTTATTGTCTACCGCTTTTCTAGCTGAGAGTAAAAACAAGTAATAAAACTTTAATAAGGGTAAAGCAATACTGAATGAAAATATCACGATAAAAATAAAATATTGTTGTTCTTCAATCAACTGATGCAACCCCGTCAAAATAGACACTTCATTTGAAACAACCAATAATTTTGTAATCGTCAAAATCGGCAAAAAAACACCGGCAATAAACAACAACAGTGTCACCACTAACGACAATTGTATTATTTTTGCCGTTTGAGGGAATTGTTCTGAAATGGTAGTTACGTGGTTCATTTCCTTTTCACTATATTATTTAGAGACAAACTCTATTAGAGCTTGGTAATTATTATCATCCGCAGCACGTAGTGCATTAATATATATTTTACGGTGTTCGCCGTCTTTAACCAATGAATCCGAGCCCCAATTAATGGCTGCAACACCCAATATTTTCTCTAAAATTACATCGGTCATAATACGTGCATGTCGTCCATTACCATTTGGAAAAGAATGAATTTTTACCAGACGATGATGAAATCGTGCGGCAAATTCTTCTCTTCCATACGTATCATTCTCCACCCAAAATTTTGCATCATCCAGAAGAGTACGAAGCTCCACTGGAATGTTTAACGGATCAATTCCAATGTTTTTTTCAGACTGTCGAAAATGGCCAGCCCAGGACCAAACTAAACCTAGTAACTTGTCATGTAGTGCCTTTGAGAAATCTTCACTTAACAGATCTTTGTATTTGCGTTGCCGAGTTAACCAGTTATACCCTTCTTGTATATTTTGTTGTTCTAACTCATCCAACTCACCCCGCGTTTGAATATGAGGGAATTTCAATCCCTCCATCTCATCAGGGTCGAGCGGTGTTGCGCCCTTTGGATAATCCATCTCCATAATTTAGTCTTCCCATAGCTCTCGTGGCATCTCTCTAACTAACCGTTCCATCTCTACCTTAGCGTGTTCTTGCAACTTTTCCTTTGATAATTGCTGTGCTTCCAGTTTCATCTGCACATCCGTTTTACTTACAAGCATTTCTGCTTTCAATTGTGCTCTTGCTTGCACCATCGCTTCAATAGACTGCCGGGGAACAAGCGCATAATACAGTTCACAATCTAATGCCCCAGCAACACG
>JBGMQW010000309.1:0-3143 GCA_048060815.1 Thiohalomonadales bacterium
GTATTATAATTAATGCATACTAATTAATAACTGGAGATAAAATGAGCATAGAGACAGAATACAACGATCTGGTTGATAATGCAGGATGCGTGAGTGAAGCAATCATTGATGCATTGCACGACACGGTTGAAATTAAAAATAGCATGACACTAGCTGTTTATTTGCAAAATTATCTTAAATCAAAATCAGGAACATACGTTGAGCACATTATAGAGCACGAAATGGCCGAATTTTTAGTTAAAATAACATGTAACAATATGATCAAATCGGCAGCAGAACTGGACGAAATGGGGCCTTACTAATGAAAAAGAAAAACAAATGTGTGATTGCTAAAATATATAGCAAAGAAACAGGCATTGCTATAAAAAACAATATCATAGATCACGAAGACAGTTTGTTTTTATTTTCTAGCACAATTGAAGAATATTTTACACCGATAACTATATTTATGTCAGATAAATCGGCTAAAAAAAATGACTATAATTTAGGGCAATATTTAAAAGAACTTGATTATTTTGTAGACATATTAACTGCTGAGTCGATTGTCGACGATGTTGAGTACGAAATTAGAAACTATACAGATGCAGAGCTTGACTTGATTTATGGCATTTTTAAATAACTGGAGAATGATATGAGTAACGAAATAGTAGAGCCCGAAAAAACAGAAATTGAACCAACGCAAAACACTCAATTGCTGAGCCAGCCAGATCGGTTCCTCGAAATGGCAATCGCTAAAGGCGCTGGGATGGAGCAGATTGATAAATTTCTTGACCTTAAGGAGCGCTTTGACAAAGAGGAGGCGCGTAAAGCATTTCACGCTGCTTTTGCTGAGTTTAAGAAAAATCCGCCTAAAATTATTAAGGACATGGTTAATCATCAGTTTAACTCTGGTTATACGTCAATTGGAAATATGGTGATGACAGCTAGCGAATCACTTGGAAGATACGGGTTAACCACTCGCTGGGATTTTCCGGTTTCTGAAAAAAATGAAATTATCTGCACTTGCATAATTTCCCATTCAATGGGCCATGAAGAAAATGTAACTCTTACAGGAGTTCCTGACAATAGCGGTAAGAAAAATCCAATACAAGAACGAAAATCAGCGCGAACGTATTTAAAGCTCGAAACGTTTGAAGCAGTGACGGGGCTAGTTAGTATTGCGGGTAATGTTGATGATGATGGCAATAGCTCAAGCAAACCGGTCGAATTTATAACAGAAAGTCAGGCTATGGACATGAACACAATGATTGCAGATGGCGGGATTGATGTTGATATTTTTAACAAATTCCTAAAATCAAAAAATATTGAAGGAGTCGAAAGCATCCCAGCCAGCTTGCATGAAAGGATTATTAAAAAAATAAAAACCTCAATCGAGGCAAAGAAAAATGATAATCCATGATTGCGAGCAGGGGACAGATGAATGGAAGTTGTTTAGATCAACGATACCAACTGGCAGTAATTTCAAAAAACTCATAACTGACAAAGGCATCGAGTCTAAATCTATAGATGATTATGCAATTGATTTAGCGGCGGCTAAATTTATAGGTCAGCCGGTTGATGGTTTCACTGGCAGCAAATACATGGACAGAGGGACAGAGCTTGAGCCAGAGGCAGTTTGCGACTATGAAATGAAGATGCAAGTTAATGTTGATTTTGTCGGTTTTATTACAAATGACATTAAAACGTATGGTTGCTCACCCGACGGATTGGTAGGTAATGATGGGTCTATAGAGGTTAAATGCTCATCAGCTAAAGAGCACATTAAAATATTAATTGATCATAAAAGAACAGGTCAAATACCAAGCCATTATTTTGCGCAGCCGCAGGGAGTAATGCTTGTAGCTGAACGAAAATGGTGTGACCTGGTGTTTTACCATCCTGATTTACCGGGTTTAATTGTCAGACAATATCCTGATAATAATTTTTTAACGGTACTAAAAAAACAGTTAAAATCTGTTATAATAAAACGCAATGTAATTTTAAAGCAACTGGAGCAAATGTAAAATGACCGATAAAACATTAATAGCAGAAACAATACCATCAGCAAATATGATGATTAATCTCGGCGTAACAAAAGCTGAAATTAAAAAGCTGAAATTAAAATAAAAAAATGTACCAGATGCAACAACAGCAGAAGGTTATAAGAAAATTAAAGTTGCAAAAGCCGAACTAACACCGCTCCGCACCGGAATTGAAAAAGAGAGAAAGATACAGGTTGCCTCTGCTCTGGCGCATCAAAAGCGAGTAAATTTTGAAGCCGGTGAGCTTAAATCTGAAATTGAATCTATTGAAAATCCGCTATATGCTGCAAAAAAAGCAGTTGATGATGAAGCGGAACGCATAAAACTCGAAGCCGAAGAAAAGGAAGCGGCACGCATTGAAAATATTGAATTAATGATTGCTGATTTAAATAATCTGGTTAATGGCCTACTGGGTTCTGACTCTGGAATTATTTTAGAGAGGCTGGAATCAGCTAAAAATATTGTAACGTCAAAATTTGAAGAGTACGAAGATGTTGCAATTGAGTCGATGAATAAAGCAGTTGAAACGCTGCAAAAAGCATATGACGACCGCATAGCTTTTGAAAAGCTGCAAGCCGATCAAGAAGAGCAGGCCAAAGCAATGGCTGAAAAACAAGCTGAGCTTGATGCAAAGCAGGCAGAACTTGACGCAAAAGAAGCGGCTCAAAAGCAAGCTGAACGTGATGAGAAGATAAAATCTGAGGCAGCCGCTAAGGCTAAAGCGGATGCTGAAAAAGCAGCAGAAGAAAAGGCCGCAGAAAAAAAGGCCGAAGCCGATGCACGAGAATCCAACACAAAACACAAATCTAAAATTAACAATGCAGCCGCAAAATGCTTGGTAGATGAAGGCATTGATGAACTAATCAAGACATGTCCCCTATTATAATTTAGACATCCATTCATAAACAGATCATAGAAAATGTCTAGCAAAAAAAAAGCTTTAATTACAGGAATAACCGGCCAAGACGGGGCTTATCTTGCCGAGTTTCTGCTGGGTAAGGGATACGAGGTTCACGGGATCAAGCGGCGCGCATCCTCATTTAATACGGAACGTATTGATCACTTGTACAAGGACCCACATGAAACAGACCGCAAGTTCATTCTTCACTACGGAGATCTGAC
>JBGMQW010000310.1:0-3134 GCA_048060815.1 Thiohalomonadales bacterium
TGAAGCCGATAAACACTAAAATTAAACAATAATAATTATAAATTTACCTTTTTAGATTATAAATTGGAAAATTATCATAATGAGTAAAAAAATTGATGTCATATTAGTTGATGCTAATCCAGGTGATGTTAAGCTTATTGATGATTATTTATCAAAATCCGTCAATGAACAATTTTCACTAACTTCATTTGCACGTATCAACGATGCAATAGAAGAATTAAATAAAAAATCTTACGCTATCATGCTGCTCGATTTAAATTTACCAGATGGCTCTGGTATTCGAATTCTTAATAAAGCACACCAGGTTGTACCTGACATGCCAATTATTATTATCACCAATGAAGAAGATGATGAACTTGCAATAAAAGTAGTGAAATCCGGTGCCCAGGATTTTATTGTCAAGAATACGTTTGATGCCAGTTTGTTGTTTCGTTCAATAAGACATGCAATTGAACGTAAACGCCTTTGGGTTAAATTGGCACAAACTGAAAAAAGAGAACATTTTCTGGCGACGCGCGATATTTTAACGGGTTTACCAAATCGTTATACCTATAATGAGCGATTAAAACGCGGTTTAAGTTATTGCAACCGTTATGGTGGTAAATTGGCAGTGATGTTTCTGGATTTGGATCGATTTAAATTTGTTAATGATACTCTTGGTCATAAAGTTGGGGATATTTTATTAATAGATGTTGCCAAACGAATACAAACCTGTCTGCGTGAAACTGATATTGTTGCTCGCATTGGTGGTGATGAATTTATATTTTTATTACCAAAGATTGATCAATCACTTAATGCGGCCAAGGTTGCAAAACATATTTTAAAAGTATTGAATGCGCCATTTAGCATTGAGGAACAAGAAATTTATATTAGTGCCAGTATCGGTATTGCTTTGTATCCAAGTGATGGTAAAAGTGCCACCAGGTTAATAAAAAATGCGGATTTGGCAATGTATAGTGCAAAAGAATCTGGTCGTAATAAATATGATTTTTTTACAAAGAAAATGAATAAAATAGTAACCGAGCGTTTGTTATTAGAGAATGACATCCGGGTTGCGTTAAAAAATAAAGAATTTTATTTAGAATACCAGCCAGTAATAAATACAAAAACAAAAAAAATGGTGGCTACAGAAGCATTAATTCGCTGGAAGCATCCTACAAAAGGACGAATGTATCCAGATTCATTTATTAGCATCGCTGAAGAAACGCGACAAATTATTCAAATAGGGAATTGGGTACTAGAAGAAGCATGTATTCAGAATAAAAAATGGCAGAATAACGGCTTAAGTTCATTACGTATCGCCATTAATGTCTCTGCAATTCAATTTACACAATTGAACTTTGTTAATAAAGTTCAGGATATTCTAAAAAGAACCGGGATGGATGGAAAATTTCTTGAGCTGGAATTAACAGAAGGTATTTTAATGCAAGATGTTGAGTTAACAATCAATGTCTTATCCGAACTACGTAGTATTGGAATCAGAATATCAATTGATGATTTTGGTACAGGTTATTCGTCAATGAGTTATCTTAAAAAATTCCCTTTGGATATTTTAAAAATAGATCGTTCTTTTATAAAAGATTTACCTCATGATCAAAAAGATTCTGCGATTGTTATTGCAATTGCGGCGATGGCAAAAGGTTTGTCGTTAGAAATTATTGCTGAAGGAATTGAAACAGCTGAACAGAATGCATTTATAAAAAAAGTAGGTTGTCAATGCATGCAAGGATTTTATTTGCAAAAACCTGTTGCTGCAGCTTCTATATTAAAAATTATAAAACAGGCTGGATAATATTCAATTCTTTAATGGTCTAAAAGATTATTCTCCAAATATTGTATCAGGTATTGAGATCAAAAATGTCAATATGAATACTATTTTTTAAAAATAAAGTAGTTGTTAAATAATAATTCAAAAAAATAAGATTTACTTAACAAAATATTTATTATTTTTTTAAGTAAGAAAAAATTGATCGAAATCAATTAATAATAATAATCGTCCTACTATGATTCCCCCTCTTTAAATTTACTTAGGAGATAAATTATGTCATTAATAACATGGACGAAAGAACAATATGGAACTGATGTAGAATTCGCGGATGAACAACATAAAAAATTATTTGATTTGTTAAATGCACTGCATGATGTTATTCCCGCTGGAGATAAAGATACTGTAAGTTCAAATCTGGACAGTCTTTTAAATTATGTTGCAGAACATTTTCATGCTGAAGAAAGTATTATGCAAGAGAAAGCATATGCAGGATATGAAGAACACAAAGCCCAACACGATAAATTTTTAGCAGAATGTGGTGATCTTAAGAATAAATATTTAGCAGGTGAGCAAGAAATTACAACTGAATCAACGGTATTTATTAAAGATTGGCTGGATGAACATATCCCTAATATTGATAGACTTTATACTCCAGTATTAAATGGTTAATATGAAAATATTAACTTAATTTTTATTATACTAGATATTAAACAGGATCAAATTAATAAATTATATTTTTGATTCTGTTTTTAATATATCAAGATTTTCTAAATTCTTCTAATTCTTCTATCGCCTCTGCGGCTATTTCTTTGACTTCTTTATTTTCATCTTTTAAACAATGCTTTAATGTAGCAATAGCTTCCGGGTTTTTAGTTAATGATAAATAAAAACAGGCATCACTGCGAATTCGGGCAAGATTGTTCCTTGTCATCATAATCAGAGCTTCATAAATAGGTTCGAATTGATTAGCTTCGAGCGATTCGAAAATAGCAGAAATTCCAACTCGAATGGTTAGTGAAGTATTAACATCCTCAGCCAGCATCAGTGTTGCATGTAACCAGTCCGGATAGTCTGTTAATATTTTGGTAAGCTTATTAATTTTACCTTGCTCTAATAACATTAAACAATATTTACTAATGCCTTCAAGGGTTTTGCTATCATTACACCATTGCTGTAATTCAGATTCAGAATTTAAACCTTCAAACTCAAAATGACCTAATGGAAATTTAAACTGAACCCAGGGAACGCTACGTATGTTATAAATTTCTGCAGCTTCGGGTTGTTCAGTTAAATTTATAATTTTTAAAGCTGATAATTGTCCTGATTTGATTAGTGGCATTAATCCCGCTAGAACGGTTGGACAATG
>JBGMQW010000311.1:0-3112 GCA_048060815.1 Thiohalomonadales bacterium
ATCATCTCTAAAATGTAAAATTAAACGGTCTTTATCTTCTGTGGTAAAAACAGTTTTTGCTTTTCCTGAAAATAATTCAGATACTTTTTTCATTTTTTCTCTACCTCGATCTCAAATTATATTTCTTGCCAATCAATTCCATTTTCTTGATCAATAATAGTAATTTCGATATTTTTTCTCAATAAAACTGATTGTAAACTTTCCAGGGCTAATTTTTTTTTGTTATTCTTATCGCTTACATGAGCAATTGTAATTTTCCGTAATCGATCATGCTGTATTTCATTAAGTAATTCAGACGCCTGTTGATTACTCAAATGTCCATAAGAACCACCCACCCGCTCTTTTAAAGATTGGGGGTATAAACCATTTAATAACATATCCTTATCATGATTACATTCTAATAATAAAGCATCACAATTTTTTAATTTGATTTTAATATGCTCGGTACAATGCCCAACATCAGTAAGCATTGCAAAACGAATTTTATTATTTATTATAATAAATTGACAGGGTTCGTTAGCATCATGTGGTACTGGAAAAGAATTTACAGTAAACCCGCCTATATTAATATTATCTTCTACTGAAATGTATCTAATATCAGGAATATTACCAAGACCATTCCATCTAGCCGTACCTCTTGTTAAACAAACTGGTAATTTATACTTTCTGGCAAATGGTCCTACACCTCTAATATGATCACCATGTTCATGAGTTACAAATAATGCTGCAATATTTTCCGGAGCCTGATTTAATCGTTCTAGTCTTTTTTCAGTTTCCCGTACTGAAAAACCACAATCCACCATTATCGTAGTCTCATTGTTTTGTATAATGGTTGCATTACCTTTACTACCACTACCAAGAGATGCAAATCGCATTGATTTCATAACCAGTTATTAATTATTATTTTAGTAATTCATCCAGTTTTTCAAGAATATGTTTTTGTAGTGGCGATTTATTTTCGTCACCCTGGCGCGTTAATATACGAACTTGCGTCTTATCTTGTTTATCTTCAAGTGAAATAATAAACTGAGTCATTTTTTGTTGTTCTTCATTAAATAATTTTGAAAATGCTCGATCATTGTCCATTTCTGTTTCAATATATTTATCAGAAACTTTAATATAATATATTCCAGCACTACGATTTTTATCTTCTACGACAAACCCCAACCGGTCAATCGCTAAACCTGTCCTTCTCCATGTTCTAGGGAAAATTTCCTTAACAATTAGAATAATTTTATCTTTTTCTTTAACCAGCTTTGTGCGTTTTATCTGTCCCTCTATGGAAAATATTTTCAGAGCGTCTTTTTTATCATTACCTAAATAAACAAGAAAACGTTGTAACATTTCAGCTTCTAATTCAGGATCTGAACCTACAGGAATCCAGCTTAATTCTTTTTCAGTGCTACTATTTTCTTTTTCTTTAGCACCTTGATGTGTTAAAAATAGTAATGTTTTATTATTAGCATTATTTCGTTCTAATCGAACGCGGTATTTATCCAGTTGTCCGGTAGCTTTATTTTCTAACCAATCAGTTTCAATAAGCCCGATCTCTGGTTCTTTAATTTTAATTTTAAATCCTGTTTTTTTATAAAAATCGATGGCTTTATTCCAGATTTCTTCAGGCTGTGCATCAATTTCTAACCACCGAATTGCACCATCACGAAGCAATTGAATTCCGGTTACTCGTTCTTTTAACAAGTCACCACCGGTACCTTTTGATTTATTTTTAGAATAAATATTATAAGTCGTACTTTGAGGTGCAATTTCGGGAACAGTAAAAGCCTCATTCTGCTTTGGTAACTCTAGATCTGGTGGTACAATGAGTGGCTTTTCTACAGATACATTTTCATAAATTGCCTTTTCATCTGACGTAGAACAACTCACAAGAAGTATGGAAAATGATAATATAAAAATTACTGCTTTTATACGTGCGCAAGCATAATACATAAAGGTTTCACTTATAATTTATTAATAGACATTAAAGTACTTCTGCGATTTTCATTGCAGAACGTACAGTATCATGAAATTCACCGGATAATATTGTTAATGGTAATCGAATACCTTTTGGTATTTTGGCCATTTCCATTAACGCCCATTTGACTGGAATCGGGTTGGCTTCAACAAATAATTTTTCATGTAATGGCATTAATTGTTGATTTATTTTAATAGCCTCGTCTCGATCTCCAGCTAATGCAGCCAGACACATTTCATGCATCAATTTTGGAGCCACATTAGCGGTAACAGAAATATCACCTTTAGCACCATGAAAAATGGCATCTAAAGCTGTAGCATCATCACCACTCCACACCCAAAAATCTTCAGGGCAGATATTAATTATTTCTTTAATCCGCGCCATATCGCCTGTCGCTTCTTTAATTCCGATTATATTACTCAGTACTGACAATCGCGCAACAGTCTCAGGCAACATATCTACAGCTGTTCGTCCTGGAACATTATATAGGATTTGCGGAATTGATACGGCTTCTGCAACAGCTTTATAATGAAGATATAAGCCCTGCTGTGTCGGTTTGTTGTAGTACGGTGTTACTAGTAAACAGGCATCTGCACCAGCTTGTTCAGCGCATTTAGTGAGTTCAATAGCTTCAGTTGTAGAATTTGCACCGGTTCCAGCAATTACTGGTATTTTTTTATTAGAGAAATCAATAACTTGCCGCAATACTTCACAGTGTTCATGTTGCGATAACGTAGCAGATTCTCCTGTCGTACCCATCGCAATAATTGCATCTGTACCATTATCAATATGAAATTCAACTAATTGCCGTAAACAATCAAAATTAACGCTGCCGTTTTCATTCATTGGCGTAATTAAAGCAACCATACTACCCTGGAACATATTTTTTCCCCACAAAATCAAGCTGCAATGGTACTGTAGCCATGAAATTTGAACAAGTAATGATACTAAATTATTCAGTTGTCCCCTATCAACTACCTGGCATTCGTTCTTGACTCGGCCCTCAATAATAACGTTTTATTTACTTTTGATTGCTACTCCTGGCGCAATTCTACTACTTCAGCCATGAAATCATCAGCACCGCCTTCCAGTTGATTAATTAAGAATCGACCTGAGCGCAGTAAAAAATTATCGTATAAT
>JBGMQW010000312.1:0-3091 GCA_048060815.1 Thiohalomonadales bacterium
TAAACGGCAGCGAGATTGGAATTGAGCAGTATGAAATGCACCGAGTTTAATATTTAAACTAAATTGAAGGGAGTAGGGGTCGGTTCGCGTGTTTCACAAAGTAGATTCTATGTGCCTGAAAAACGAATTAACTCCTAAATATTTTCTATATTATAAACACGCGAACCGACCCCTGTTTCTTATAAAAGATTAATTTTATACACCTCCACACATATATTTCGTAACGCCTGATGCTTTTGGTGACTGTTGAATAGTTTGTGAACCGTTTTCAAGTAATCCCCAACTACCGTATTTACCGGGTCTTTTTACGGAGCTAAAAAGCACTATAAGATCATTGCTGACGGCATTCCAATTTTTCAGATATTGAAAGTAGATATCTTTCATTTTGGGATGACGATTAGTGGCAACTAATAAATTGGTTAATTTTTGATTATTAACCTGAGGACCTCTAACACCAACAAGATGTTGTCCAGCTTCATACGCGATTAAGCGTAAATTGTAAGAATTTGCAATATTCTTTTGTATGCGCATCAAATCCATATTTTGTGGAAGATCGGTAACCAGTAGACGTTGAGCCAGAGCACTTGGGGACATTCTTAAGGTAGCGTTAACTGAATTAGCACGTCCATAGGATCCGCCAAAGTAGGGTCCCACCGCCAGGGCGTCAACATGTTGGGAGGGATTCCCCCTTCTAAGGATCCGATTCGTGACACCTTGACTAGAAAATTGTGTTGCCATGACTCTAACATAACGCTTTTTTGGTACATTTCTGTAAACGTTAGTCCAAATATCCATTATCGCTGACGTTCGATCAGAATAATATTCGTTTCGATTTATCCCCTGCCTTGCAGCTTGTTGTGCCATATACTTTGTTTGAGCAAAAATAGAATTCCATGCCTCATTGGTATATTCCACATAAACAGTTAAATTAGGATCTAGCGAATTTTTAAACAAAGTAGCCAGTTGTCGTACATAATTATTTGTTGCAAGGTGCGGGATGTTTATCCAGGGATTTGTTTTAGTCAAATTTGATAGTTTAATGATGTATTCATACGCTACACCGGCTTTGGAGGCTTGTTGCATATCAGACAGAGTAGTACGTTGATTCCAGCGTGAATTGGTTGAATTATTTGTAGCCAGCCAATCCATGAAACGTGCTGCAGGTAAGCTACCCCAAGTAGAAAGAAATTCTTTACGGAAGGGCTGTGTTTTAAACGTTGCTTCATCAGACAGGGCGACAAAACTCATATTCCTGGCGTGATTAGAAGGATTAGTCCAGTTTAATCGAAGCATAGTTCTGCCTTTACCGGTTATTTGATATACGATTCTTCCTGGTCTTTGTTCAACAATAGTCGCGCTTCCGGGTTTTTGGAGCAGTAAATTGAATTCACCTTCTCCATCATATGAAAGGACATATTTATTATCGTTTGCAGTATCCCTGCCCCATTTGTCATCATGAATAATGGTGACATAGAATCTATCGCGATCAATAGATGTGGGGTAGCCATCTTTATCTTGCTTTATTGGGATATTTTTGAATTGGCTACTCCATGGTCTATGCCAACCGTCAGATTGTTTCATCAGGTTTGCAAATGAAGCCTGACTTGCATTGTACCCTGGTTGACTGAAGTTAATTCCGACTTTACTATTAGTAATATTTGGGCAATTATTTTTATTCCAACTAGCACTATATGCTGAAGTAGATATGCTAAAAAGTAATATATAAAACAAAGTTGAGATTTTCATGATTATTAATTCCTTTTATTGTGTGAATGTTTTTACTAATTCACTTTATTTACAATTTTATATATAAATATATAATTTTACACCGTCCCCGATAATATAATTGTTTTTGCTATAAGACTTTAAGACTACTACTATATATGATGTTGTTTTCAACTATTTTTATACAGATTACTCAATGATACTTTCATTTTAAAATTTCATAGATAAGTGGCTGTAACGTATGTTGGTTCATCATATATTATCTGTAGATAAGCTGAGCTGCCCCATGCACTACGTGTACTTGGAATAACTTGTAAATCATATCAAATTTTAATATCCAAAATATATAAATACAAATTGAACTAATTCAAAATTAACAAGTACACATGATATAAATTATATTATCCTCATCGTATTATTTATACTTCACTCTATAAACAAAAAATTTTACGATACTATAATCTACTTATAAAATTATTTCTTTGCAATGATAGTTTTGTAAGAATTGTATTATGTAGTTAATCACAAGAAAAGACTTCGAATATAATTTAGAATTAAATTTAAAGTTTCGCAACTTTAAACTAGACACTAATAATTTATTTTCGTAATAAGATTTTTATTTACTAATATAAATACACAGCACCTGCACCAGAAGCTGAATTATTAGTATCCGGAGTAATATTACTATTTGCTATGCTAGTAGAAGCACTAGCCTCACCTGGAGCACCCACTGCCAATAATGCACTTGCACTGGGCATCGAAGAAACACAGGGAACAATCCCAGTCGGTAAAGTTGCCGAACTGGTGGCATTATCCGCCGACCCTATTGAAAATATCGATAACATATCGAGTATCGTCTATGTTGCCAAAGAAGATTTTTTGCACTTGATGTGAAATTTTTAAAAAATATAGGGTGTTGTTCAAAATAACAATGAAGTTTGTTTGTCTCCATTGAATAAATTTATATTTAGGTAGTGAACAGAGATTCGACAATTGAAGGAAATAGAATGTTTAGGAAAAACGTGAAATTACATAAAGTGGCTTTTGCTATTGATACACTATGTTTGATTTTATTACCTTTTGTCGTCAAAGCCGAACTCAATAGCACTTCGAATACTCGTGAAAAAACGATCGCAAATATTTGAAATGACATTTCCACTTACATGAAATTTGATAAAATTATCGGACAAGAAAAGCTATTTTGTCCGCCTTGACGGTTAAATCTTTTGATTTTTTTGAATGATACAGACACTGCTTAGCTAGTAATGAATTAAGTTTAACTTTACAGTTGTTTATATTTTATACAAATTACGACTTTCACTAGATATTTTAAGGTATTAGATCGCTTATTTAATAAATTACTTTT
>JBGMQW010000313.1:0-3085 GCA_048060815.1 Thiohalomonadales bacterium
GCTTCATGTGTATCTAACCACAACGGGAACTTGGCCATGACCTTGGTGAAAATAGGCGTTTGCAAATGGTTGTTAAGCCAACTCCTTAGATTGGGATAAGGGGATTGCAAATACCATTGACGATCGACGCGGGCAAACTGCCGAATAAACGGTAATAACGCGTAATCAGCCAAACTGGGGGTATCTCCCATGAAATATTTCTGCCGACTTAGAGTCAATTCAAATTGCGCTACGAAGACCTCACATTGGTTTCGATAATCAATTTCTGATACGTCATGTTTACGTCTGGCGAATTTGTAATTTTCCAGGCAAGGTTTGAATTGCTCATCGTTTAGCGTAATTAGCTTGAGCATGGCTGGCAATGCGTGATTATCGTGTGCGTATAATAAGTTTTGCGGGTCGTTTTCATTTAATGCCCACAGCATGATGTCCAGGCTCTCATCAATCACACGGCCATCATCAAGCACTAAAACCGGAACCGTGCCCTTCGGGGAAGCAACTAACATCTCCTCAGGTTTATTTTTTGTGACCACAGCACGCAACATCACCATTTGACCTGATAGCCAGATTCCCATTCTGGCGCGCATGGCATAAGGGCAATGTTGCAAAGAATACAGTACCGGCAGTGTCACTTATTAGTCACCTATTAGCCGCCTCTTTCCCGTGTTATAGGCCCTGTACATACTGGGCATGGGTAGAAATAGTTACCATATTATGAAGTTGACTGGGCGCATCATGCACACCCTTTAATAAATTTTGAAAGTGACTAATTAATTGTGCTTTATCTAGCCCAGCTTTTGAGCCCGCGCCGATATCGGTAAGATCAATGAAAAATTCATCAAACAAATGTGATAAGTCGTTAACAATATCGAGGTTTAAAAATTGTTCGTGATTATAAATACTGGGGTATCCACCCTGCTGCTTATCTATAGCAAAAGAAACACCTTTCACATTGGTAATTGTCGTTGCTTTCTTACACGTAAGCATGCAGCGATCATCAATGCTGGGTTTCTTGCAGCCAACAGTTTGCTGAAAAAAACACTGACGGCTGGTCATCATCAAGATAGGATGATAAATACTGTATAACAGTTTAAAGTTTTCAGGACGAGAGATATTTTTTATTTGTTGCCGATTAATTTCATTAGAAATAAATGCGCCTTTACAATTTAACGCTTCTTGAAGCGTTAATAATGCATAAGAATTAGTGGTATTTAAAAAGGGCCCTGCTATCCAGTCGATATTCAATTCAAATGCCTTATAGGCAACACCGGCATTATTGCTCACGATCCGTTTAGGCTTAACGACCTCAAGAACCCTAACCGCTTCACTATAATCTTTACCAATTAAAACAGCAGGAAACCAGGGGATAAGCCTTGGGTTATTTAAGAAAATATTGATGTATTTATCGCAGTCCCTTTTAAAACTTTCAGGTAATTTAAAGTAGATGTCGCAATCAGTCAGATCACAAAGGTGCAAATCTTTTTCATCGGCGATTAAAATTGACAACCTTGGAGGAGTATCAGGATGTGCCTTAACATGGTTTTTAGGTGTTGGCACGTCGACCGGTGAAACTAATGCTACAGAATCATTGAGTAACAAAGCCACCTGTTTTCTTATGTTGCTTAATTCTTTAAATGGAATACTTAAATTTGGCTCAAGCTGAGAAAAGATAATGTTCTCAACGGAAAATTTAGCGTTATTAAAACTTTTAAACCGTTTAATAATCGAACTTTGATCAATAGATGATTGACCTGCAGCAATCAGCGGCATAACTGATTTCACTACAAAGGTACTTTTTGTGGCCTGAGCTTGTGTGGCCTGATTTTGAGAATCATAGGCTTCGACGGCATTTGCAGACTCAATCACCACGGTGACGGTTAATGGCTCATTAAGCTTACCTGCGAATTCAAACGTTAAATGAGGTTTAGATATGTCCAGATGTTGAATCTTTTCAGAGACCATAACCCCAATGTTATTTTTCTCCACCGACAGATCTTTCTGCACTTTTTGAATCTGCACCACAGAGGACGCTTTGCCTGATTCATTGGCATGAGTAAAACTGTGATCTCTTGGGTTATCAATAAACATCGATTTTTTCATGTCACCTTTTAAAAATAAATTGGTGAAATCTCGATTGAATACTTTATAAAGATTTGAATTGTCGTTCAGTAATTTTCCGGTTTGAACAAAACGATCTATTTGTTTGCGCCAACTGTCTACAACGGTGTGCACGTAATTCGCACCTTTGATACGACCTTCAATTTTTAGCGAGTCAACGCCAGCATCCACTAACTCGGGTAAATCAAAGTAAGCCGAGTTGTCTTTTAAATTAAGAGGAAACTTTTTACCCATGGCGGTGGGTTCGTATTCATCACGACAAGCCTGGCTGCAGCGCCCACGGTTACCCGAATTTCCCACACTCACCGAGCTTGAATAACACTGACCAGAAAATGCAATGCATAACGCGCCATGTACAAACACTTCGGTTAAGACGTCTACATCGTGAGCCAAAGACGTCAGCGTTTTTATTTCAGAAAGATTTAACTCACGTGATAAGTTAAGACGAGACGCGCCGATTTTACTCAGAAATAGCACCTGACCTTCATTATGGGTAGTCAGCTGAGTAGAGGCATGAATAGTTAGGCTGGGGAAATATTTTTTTACAAGATTGAAAATACCCAAATCCTGGACAATGATGCCGTCAACACCCGTATTCACCAGTTGATTAAGAAGATTAATCAAACTCGGCATTTCAATCTCTAAGATCACGACATTCAGTGTCAAAAAGACTTCACAGTCGTATTCATGGGCCAGTCTAATGACACCATTAAACTCATCAAATGATAGATTAGACGCACGATTCCGGGCATTAAAGGCATCTAAGCCACAGTAAACAGCATTGGCCCCCGCTACAATGGCCGCTTTAATCGCGTTTACATCACCGCCAGGGGCCAGTAATTCAATATTTCTCGTCATATAACAACATAATGCTTTGGAAGGCGTTTAATTAGGGAGTTGATTTTATCTGGTTACCCGAATCACATCCATGAAATAAGGCTTTGAGCATGAAATTATTCGAATATTG
>JBGMQW010000314.1:0-3047 GCA_048060815.1 Thiohalomonadales bacterium
ACTTCCTTTTTCATTCATGACATCCATTAGTACATGCTTTGCAGTTAAGAAAATTCCATTTTCTGCAATAAAGAATCCTGTACCAATTAAGCTAATTAACCCTTGCTTATTATGCCTAATTATTGGAAAAATGGTATGTGATGGTTCGACTATATTGCCATTACCATCTATAGCACCATATGTACCTGTAGGTACTGCTCCTTTTAAATTCTTCGGTTTCAGCTTTGAAAGTCCCTCTGGATGAGTTTGTTAGGCCAGCCGAATTCATATACTAAGCCTTATTTTCCTTGAGCCACTCTATGACATGTGATGCGTTTTCATTTGGTGGGAATACCGGGTAAAAAACTTTTAAAATTTCACCTTTTTCTATGATTAGAGTTAGACGCTTAATCAACTTTTTATCGTTATACTCGAAGGTGGGGAGTTTCAAAATATCTGCTATTTCAAACCTAGAATCATTTAGCAATTCGAAAGGTAAGTGAAGACGCTCAGATGCCTCTTTTTGCTCTTCTATATTTTGTGAGCTTACACCAAAAACATTTGTTATCCCAATATTTTTTAAATCTGAGAAATGATCTCTGAATTCGCAAGATTGAGGAGTACACCCTCTAGCACCCGGTATATCATTCCAGCCCACCATTGGCCCAGTGTTTGGATTTCCAATCATTGGGTAAAAATAAATTACGCTTATTCCATCTTCTGAACTCAAATCAACTTCAGATCCATTTATGCTCAACACTTTTAATTCAGGAATCTTCATTCCTTCTAGGTGATCACACGCACCGTCATCTTCAGGAATAGGCAGATTATCTGGTAATGTAAGTAAATTTTTCATATTTTTTTCCGATTAATACCGCTTTTTAATATTTACTCCCAAACCGAACAAAGGCCTAACGGATCGGGTGTTGTACGCCATCACGCTTGATGTCGCACGAATATCTAGATAGGCATCGGCGCGCCTTGCACGGTTTATACTATTGGCACCCGATTGGTTAATGAATCGATTGTTAATCATCATGTCACGCCTATCTTGGGGGGCGTTTCAACACCCGATCCGATAGGCCCCGCCGCGCGTTACGCCAATGCTCGTTGTGCTTACCATTCTCTTTCTTCCAATCTTACGTATCGATTTGCACGGCGGTGCCTATCGCCAACATAACCGGCACGCAGCTAAGCAGCCACCAACGTAGAGTCTGTGACGCAACTATTTGAAACTACTTGTGTTGATGATCCGGCAGTCCTGCGTGTCCGAGTTAATGTTTTGGTTAGCAATATGTATAAGTTATTGACCTGCATCGCTGCAGGATATGACTTTAGCGACTTCTACAACAATATTACTTATCGGAACATCATTAAGGATTGCGTCAGCTTGATCAGTTGGGACTTTACTTATAGTATCCACCACATCCATGCCTCCGACGACTGATCCAAAAACAGCATATCCCCAACCAGGTATAGTTTTTTCTTTGTAATCTAAAAAATTATTATCAACTGAATTAATATAAAATTGTGATGTGGCGGAGTGAGGCTCGGATGTGCGTGCTGCGGCTATACTTCCTCTTGAGTTTCGTAGTCCATTGTCAGCTTCATTTGCTATAGGTGCATTAGTTTGTTTTTTTATAATATCTTCGCTGTAACCACCTCCTTGTATCATAAAACCATCGATAACTCGATGAAATATTGTACCGTCATAGAATTGTGAATTCGTGTAACTTAAAAAATTTCCCACGCTAACTGGAGCTTTGACCTTATCTAGAGCCAACGTTATTTCTCCCATATTCGTTTGTAGAGATACGCACTCATAACTTCCAGAGTTGAGATCTGGTTGTTGGCTTGGACTTTCACTCGATGAGTCGCAGGCACCTAGCAATATAATAGCAAGAATTATTGAATAATTATGTTTCATTGAATCGCCTGTGTTTAGTCAATATTATTACTGTTCAATTGTTAATGCCCTGGTTATAACTCACTATCCATCACCTCCGCCCCCGCCGCCTCCACCGTCACCTCCTGAGCCGCCATCAAAGCCAAATGAAGACTCTCCTGAGGTATATTCTGGAGTAGAGGCTATATCATCAAATGTGAAGTCCATACCCCCGCCGATATATTTTGTTGCTATATATTTTCTTAGTTGACGACTTCTTTTTGATTTTCCGAGTCGTATTAATACACCGTCACACTCATCAGGCTGCATATACATCGCTAAAGCGTACTCTATGTATTGATCATTTAATTTGAATTCTTCTACAGTTTTTCGGACTTGACCTTCAGTATAGAACTTAGACTTTCCATATCGATTTTTTAGTAGCGGCCCCAATTTCTTTAGATATTGCTTTATTGCTCTGTGATTTTTGTATTTTTCAATTAATCCCACATGAATTTCCTAAGTTATAACGCCTGCATGAGCGGGTGGCAAGCTCAGTGAAGGTGAACCTTAAATATTGTAAACACCTCATTGAAACCGCTCCTGTATAATCACCGCCCAGACCTTGCCGATCCGACTCTATGCACTGGTTAGAAATTATGTTTGTATTAGCTCTATTCTATCAGTGTACGGGGATTTTGGTTTAAAACAGTATGCAAATGCACCGAATTTAGACACGCTACCGCCCTAAAACCACCTGCTCTGTAAATCCCATGTGAACGTTTGTTAGATATTCACTTTTCATTTTTATTAAAATAACTGATAAAATCATTTAGGTATTCTTTAAATGATTCTATCGAATCACAACTTCCTTCATGCAGAAAAGTACTCTGTTCAGATTTTACTTCTAATATTTGTGAATTTAAACATGAAGCATGATCCCAAACAATTACTTCATACATATATTCTTGCGTTTCAAGCCGAACATAAGCTGATCCTTGACCTGAGTCTTTGAATTCCAACTCTGCACCATTTGATATAAATAGTTTTTTATTAACCTCAAACCAATCGTAAAGTTTAGTAACAGCGTATAGATTATTAGAATCGTTCATCGGTACCTTAAGTTTTCTAACGTTGTGTTCAGCGGCAGTGCGCATTTTGGTTCTTTTGTGCAACAATGAAG
>JBGMQW010000315.1:0-3043 GCA_048060815.1 Thiohalomonadales bacterium
CATCATCTTCTAAAAATACCAGTGAGGTTGTCAGGCGCACAATATCGCGTGGGGTAAAATGTTCACCGGCGGTTTCATTTGAGCTTTCTGCAAAACGACGAATGAGTTCTTCAAATACCAAACCCATTTCATGGCTAGAGATAGCCTTGGGGCTGAGGTCGGTGTTTCTGACTTTTTGAACTATTTTGTATAACAGGTTGGCATCGTTAAGTTGGCCGATAAACTCCGCGAACTTGAAGTGTTCAAAAATTTCACGCGCGTGTTTAGAGAAACTCTGGATATAAGATTCCAGATTGTCTTTGATGCCAGACTCACCGAGTTTGGAGAGATCCATTTTTGATGTGTTGAAAAATGATAATCCTTTAGTCGCACGCAATACTAATTTTTCTTGTGCTTCTTCTGAATAGTCTTTCTTTTGGACTTTCCCATATTCGGCAAGAACACCTGCTTTCGTGTCTTCTAATACACATTCCAATCGACGTAATAAGGTAAATGGCAGAATAATTCGGCCATATTGGCTTTGTTTGAAATCGCCACGTAATAAATCGGCGATAGACCAACAATAGGCAGCCAGGTTGTTTGTGTTTTGGGACATATACTATTTTTCCAATACGGGAAAACTGATCAATACTTAACCAGTATTATTAACTTCAAAAAAGGGTAGAAATTACATTATTATCTATCTAATTTAGGTAGAAGTATTTGGACACATCATACTGAAATCTGTTGTTTAGTGCCTCGAAGCAGAGCTATTGCATACTCATGCCAAATACTCAACAACATCCATCCAGTGATGTGGTAAACCAATAATCTCAATTTGCTTATTTTTTAAAATATAGAATATTAGATGCATGCCTTCGGGAAAACAAAAATAACCCTGCTTGATATCATCTCTAGGCTTACCCAATGCGGGATTTTCAGCCAGCCAATCAAATCGTTGAATCAATGATTTTATATAACTATCCGCCTGATCTTGTCCCCACGGCTCATTAGTATAAAGCCAGATTGTTTCAAGATCGGCCTGTGCAAGTGCACGAAGAAAATACTTTGGTGTCATTTAAGGTGTTTTTTATGTAACTCTGTTAGGAATTCTTCACCATTAAAATTATCGACCAATGGGCTATTCTCACCTGATTGTAGTTTATCCTTAAGTAACTGTAGCCTTGCTTCATCTTCTTCTAATTTACGTAGACCAGCCCGTACGACCTCACTGACCGACTGAAAGCGTCCAGCATTGATTTTTTCAAGCACAAATTCGTCAAAATGATCACCCAATGTTACTGATGTATTTCTTGCCATAGTTTTGCCTTTATTCAGCTTGTATTAAATATTAATATAGCATATAAGGTGGTAATATTGAGAATACTGTTAGGTGATAAAACGAGATATTTTGAAGTGACTTATCGATTTAGTAGTACTATTTGTAGCATCCTACTAATTAAGAAATGTAAAACTGCATTTAAATCAATGTGTTGCAGCGTCTATTCGATTCCCGCCGCCCCACCAAATCCATATCCTAGGGTATCCTATAAGATTCATTATCTTCCTAAATTCAATAGGTTACCCTAGATTCACATCTTAACAAACCCTAAAGAATCTATTGACAGCTGGGGCAATAAGCGGCAACTCTACTAATCCAAAAGAAGTTGTCCCCAAATCCAAATGCCGCTAACAGACACTGCAATACGAAATATTAAACCAGATAACAGAATTAAACGGTATTACGATAGTAAAATGATAGATACTGAATAAACAAAACCCTGTATGAGCAGGACTTTACATTACTACTGGCTAACCCATTTTGGAGAACGATCATGCAAACAGCTAAACAAGATGCAATCAACACGATCCAGCAACTACCTGACAATACCGATACTGAAGAGATGATATACCGGCTCTATGTTCTGGAGAGCATCCGCCGTGGACAACAGGATGCAGCCGAAGGCAAAACCCAAACCGCTGAAGAGGTGCTCAAGGATATTCAGACATGGTGAAGTGGACGGCTCACGCCAAATCCCAGATTCGTCATATCCATGATTACATCGCTCAGGACTCACCACTGTATGCCAGACGGGTCAGTGAAGAGTTGGTTAAAAAAACCATTAGGCTAGATGAGTTACCCCGCAAGGGCATGAAAGTACCCGAACTAAACGTAGATGCTGTGCGGGAACTGAGCCTATATTCGTATCGGATTTTGTATGAGATTAAATCCGATAACTTCATTGATGTGTTGGCTGTGATTCATAAACGACAGCATTTGGAGGCTGAGGAGATTCCAAGAGAGCCATATAAATAAAAAATCAATTTTATTTAGTTACAAAGCCAGTTTAATAATAAAGTATATTTGATTTATAATATTACCACTAATCAAGTGAGACATTTAATTAAGGTTTTTGTGGGTTTCTTTTGATAATTTAATTTAAGCGAAGTAAATAAAAAGCAGTAATACATCAATAATTGGGGCAACATTGGGGGCAACCAGACCAAAGAGGAAATTTTTATTTCAGTGATGTCAATTACTTAAATACACTTTTCGGTAGTCGCCGCCCCACTAAAATAGAAAGTTCTGGTTGCAAAATCAGGACTTTTTTATTGCCTGAATATTTGTTACGCAGTTATAGATCCGGCACGGCGCTATTTTTTGAGGAACCATGCGGAATCAAGAGCAATGAAAACAATTAGAGTGATGAAAGCTTATCAAGCGTATCAGGGAACTGGCGTACCATCATAATCAAAGCAGCGGCTTGTGCATTGGGTTTAGCTCTTCCCTGCTCCCAGTTTTCAAGTGTACGAATAGAAACTCGAATGCGACGAGCAAAAACAGCACGAGAGACATGTAACTGTTCACGCGTTTCACGAATTAACTCAGCATCAATTTCTAATGGTGGCAGGTCATCAACTTCATGCGTACGCAATGTAATCTTACCCTCACGTTGCTCTTGCATAGACTCAACGCCATCCATTAATTCATCAAATAATTTACGATTTTTAGCCATTACTTTTTTCTCCTGGCTGCCAGCTCCATCTGAATCGCCTGTTTCAA
>JBGMQW010000316.1:0-3012 GCA_048060815.1 Thiohalomonadales bacterium
ATTTTCTTGCAAATGGGACGACTACTATTGAAAATGTTAAAAGAGTTTTAGAAGGTGGTATTGATAAAACATTTTCTCCAGATACTTTCAGGCAAGAAGGTGGTTGGATGTTTGGTTACTCAGGCTTAAAAATTAGCGTTGATTTAAAAAAACCTCTGGGACAACGGATATTAAAAATTATAGATGATTATAGTGGAAATCAAACAGTCTTATTTGATGCTTCGCTTGCTGTAAATGGAGCGTCGCCATTTCCTTTAGGAAAAATATTTACATTAACAATTGCAGGATGCGGGCGTCCATTTGATTGGCCTGGCTTAATTTGTAGTATGCCAGGTTTTACAGCAGTGACAGCTGTAACCAACCCTAATACGACAGGTGGTATCGGACCTAATGCAACTAAATATCCAGCAAGTGACTTTTTTATTGATAATATTGGCTTGATATTGGATGCAACTGTAGTTAAAACACGCAAGGATATTACAGATATATCAAATACTTTGATGTGGCCGGATAGTGAATTTGTGCAACCATTACGTGGTGTTCCCGCTGCTCCTTAGGCAGTTAGATTTAAATCCTGAGTTTATTAGTAATTTAAATAAACTCAGGATGTTTTTCAATGCTCTGTACGATAGAGAGAGAAATAAATAATTAAGTGTGGTTTAACTATAATAGATTGTGTGTATTATCTACAGCTGTAGTTAAATTTTATTTAATACCCTAAACTAATTGATTTGGCATAGTAACGCCAGTACACTTAACATACAGTTTATTCTGTGTTCTGTTCATTAAACATTCATATTTACTTAAGGAGTTTCATCATGCAAGGATTGCTTAAAGTCCCATTCAGTCATAATTATTTTAATCAATCATTAAAGAAAACTTCAAAACTCTTATTACTTGTTGGTATTAGTTTTAAGCTTATGGCTTGTGGTGGCGGCGGTGGCGGCCCAATCCCTGTTGCTCCAGAGCCTGTAGGTAAAGTGAGTGGGGTTGGTTTTATTGGCGTTATCGAATTTGGAACTGTTAATATTTATAATTTTAGTGGCGAAGAAAGAGGCGCATCAATTGCATCAGGTGATCTCGCAATTAAAGATGGACAAGGTTTTTACTCCATTGCACTTAAAACAACCAGTAAACCAATACAGGTTTGTTTAACAGATGCAAAATATCGAGAGATTACGTCACTAAAATTGATTGATTTTAAACAACAACAAGAATTATGCGCTGTGGAGTATTATGAAAGCGGTAGTAATACAACTGTTACACTGACTTTTTATTCTCATATCGCTACTGGTTTAGCAACGCGTTTAGTTAACTTTCTAGGGTTTGATCCAGACGATGCGATTTCAAAAGCAAATCAGGAAATTTATAAATGGGTAAATTATGATATTAACAAAACAACACCAGTCAATTTAAAAGTTCCTATTTCACCTTTACCAACAGATGTATTTTCACAGCATCGAGCTGGTTTTGCTAACGCAGCAATTTCGGTTTATTCAGGATGGGTTAATGGCATAGGAGGTCTTGGTCCCAGTGCACCTACCCGCTTTGATAACTACAATTCTATTTTATTTGCACAACGGGCTTATCAGGATATTTTAGTGGATGGAGTTCTCGATGGAAACATGGGTACGGGTAAAGCAGGTTTAGGCGCCGTAGCAATGACAACAAAAATCTATCGACATGATGTTGCTCTTGATATGTTAGTGATGGCAAATAATGGAAATAATCAATCGGGTATTGATTTAAAAAATCCAATATTTAGAGACATATTGTTTGCGGATGCAGCACGATTTAGTGAATTTGATTTTCCGGGTAATGTTAATAATGTATCGACTTTTAATATTTTTGGTGCAGTTGGTGGTGCTGGTGGAGTATTAAAAAATACAACACCGATCATGAATAATTTTATTGTTCCTAAAGTAATCGTCAATAATCCGGATATAATCGGAGGTGGTGTAAAATTTGCTGCTTCGATAACAGATATTGTGAATCAATTAGACAGTGTTGAATACCATATTATTACTTATACTAACGATGTCGCCAGAACAAAAGTTGCTGATGATACATTTAAAACATTTTTTTCTACTGATACCGTTACCGGTCAAAAAATTGATTTAACACGAACAGTTGCCGAATTCAAAAACATTAAAACAGGAAATGTATTTAAATATCCTGATGGGACAAATTATGACTTAAGAATTATTGCTAACTATACTATTCTTAATCCCACTCCAGGCAATCCAACTACCGGCATTGCACGTATTACAAAACCAATGACAATCGGTAATATTGGCACCCAAATTAAAGCATTAACTCCTCGAAGCTCTAAAGTCCCCGTTCCGGCTCAACCTGTTCCGGGTGATATAACATTTGTATCAGGTGTTTTTAATATGCATGCGGGTGTGTCTAACCCTCTTAAAGTTGATACGGCTGAATTAACTATTGATGATGTTCCTGCAATAGCTGCAAGCAACTTTTTAGCTGGAATTTATAATGTTCCGATATTTAGGGTTGATACTACTTCATTAACAGATGGTAGTCATAATTTTCAAATTACAGCGTCTAACAGTTTAAATCAATCAGCATCAATATCGGCTTCATACTTCGTGGATAACACTTCACCAACAGTGAATATAACCGCACCACTAACTCCTGCATCGGGTTGGTTTACGACTGATTTTAATATAAATGTTGCTACCAGTGATGCTGGTTCGGGTATGAATAATTTTAAAATACTGGTTGATGGTATTGTTAAGGACACTTTATCTGCTCCAACTGCATCAGCTGACAGACCCATTGTGTTAAGTTCATTAGCTGATGGTGCTCATACAATTCGTGTACAAGCGACAGATAATGTTGGGTTGACCAGTTTTGCTGCAAATCCGGTTAGTGTGAATACCGATAAAACCAAACCGACTCTAATTGTATCCACACCTCAATCTGTTACATATACCTTACCGTCTAGTTCATGTTCAATTAGTGTAACTGCGGCTGATAGCGCATCCGGTG
>JBGMQW010000317.1:0-2980 GCA_048060815.1 Thiohalomonadales bacterium
TCATCCATGCCCATATCCATTTTGCCATCACTTCCGGTGTGACTTTTCATAAATAGTTTTTGAGCAATGATGATAATGATAAAACCAATAACTGATACAACGATCACTAAAGGATCTGTTTCTAATTTTAGTAAAACAAATGTTGTTAAAATCACAACATCAAAAATAATGGCAACACTAGGAATAACAGGATTAAAATTTAGTGTACCTCGCAAATGACGCACCAATCCCCAATGCACCGCAATATCCATTAGCAAATAAAATATTGCGCCAATAGCTGCTATTCTGGTTAGGTCAAATAAAATTGTTATTATCATTGCTAATAAAACAGTAAATATCAAAGCTGAGCTAGTGCCTTTCTTTTTTACAAGGCCTGGCACCTGCTTCATCATTCCAAGCATCCCCAACAATCTGGAAGCGGAAAAAACACTGGCGAAAACACCCGAAACGGTTGCCACTATCGCAATGAACACAGTAACCCATAAACCAATGTCTCCAAACATTGGGCGTGCCGCTTCGGCAATCGCGTAATCTTTGGCTATTACGATAGCATCAACACTAAGATTCGCAGCAACAGAAATTGCGAGAGTGACATAGATGATGATGCAAATTCCAATTGAAATAACAATAGAACGGCCAACATTACGCGTTGGATCAACGATATCCCCACCTTGATTGGTGATGGTGGTAAACCCTTTATAGGCTAGAACCGCTAATGCTAGTGCAGCTAAGAAGTTAGTCGTCATCGATATATTATCTGTGCCAGCGGACAGATTCATTTCAAGTGGCGCGATAACGCCTACCGAGAGACCGACAATCGCAAGAATAGCAAGCCCTACAATCTTAATGGCCGCCGTGATATTGGCCGTCGCTTCTATAATTTTATTGCCGGAAATATTGACGACAAAGGCCACTGCAATGAGCGCCACTGCCAATATAGTTACGAGCATGCTGCTATCAACATCAAACAATCGTAAGCTATAAGCGCCAAAAGTTTTTGCTACCAAGCTTTCTGCTATAACCATCGATACATACATGAGCAGTGAGAAAGTGCCCGTAATCACACCGGGTCCATAAGACTTTCTTAGGAATTTTGCGACACCACCTGAAGATGGGTAAGCATTAGAAAATTTAACATAAGAATAGGCGCTTAACCCACTCACAACGCCACCCGCAATAAGAGCCAGAGGGAATAATCCGCCCACCAATTCTGCAATTTGTCCCATCAACACAAATATTCCAGCACCGATCATTACACCAGTACCTAAGGAGACGGAGCCTAAAAGTGATAATTTTTCAGTCTCTTTTTGCTGCATGTTTTCCATAATGAATACCTATCGTTTAATCAAAAATATATTTAAGAATACAAGTTAGTATTAAAGGGGTTGGTGACACCTATTATTTTACTAATTACCAAAAGAATCTCTTTGCTTGGCTGAATTTACCTTCTAGGTTTAAAATAACTTTTTCTTGTGCTTCTTTTTCAGGACCAATATGTATCCGGCTATTATCACCGAAAGGTTCCCAAGCCTCGAAAGTTATACCTTCGTATTCAAATTGTACATGTATATCAGATTTACCAAATATTTTACGCACCCATATAATAGTGCAATCTGGAACTTTTTTTATAAAGCGTGCGATAGATGATGAACTGATAAAATAATTCGGAATTTCGAATGCATATAATTCCCCATCTTCTGTTTTAAGTGGATATGTTTTCATATAGCTAACGGCGAGGTAAGTGGTGGAGCGTAAGCGGAGTCCAAGCATGTGCGTTTTTTGCACATGCGAACTTGACCGTTTTGTTAGGCATTTTTTACTCAGACTCCTGTAACTCACTTATATGTTTAACATTTTTCATACTGTCTAATGCGTTAGCAATATTACTCATTTGTTTCACAGATAAAGCGCTACTTTGATCTAACATTATAATATTGTCTCTTGGAGGAAATATTTGTTTCATGCCACCTAAATTAAAAAATTCAGTTGGAATAATACCCTTTTCTCTAATTGAAAAAACAAAAACAAAAACAAACAGTGGCCCACATATGAAGGAAATAGTTTGGGTGTTTCGATTTATATTACCTAATGGTGGATTTGGGCCATTTGGATCTAAAGCAATAGTTTGAGATATTCTTAACCAAGCAGTATCTGACTCTGATTCATGATTTCCGATATAAATAGCAAAGGACTCGGGTATTTTCTTGTCTAGCATTAGCGAGTTACGATCTGGTTCTGGAGTTACATGAATATCATCTCCTGCGTGCTCACCAGTAATAGCTTTCATTGCGATCCATCGTGCTAGTAAATCTTGTTCTTCTCGTTTTAGAATTACGCCTTCATTTTTAAATATTCTTATGAAGATCGGTTTTACTTCATTTTCAAGAACGCTCATCCAGCCGTTATTGCATGTTTCGCAGACAACCCTAAACTTTGTTGTTGCAAGATTCCCTTGTCTTTCTAGTTTTTTATTACCAATTTGGTCTTTCCATAAGTATGTGTTTTCTTCCCTAGTGTTTTGAGAGCTTTTATCTAGATTTAAATAGTCATGCATCCATTGAGACCACAAGTGCTCTTTGCTTTTTTTATCTAAGCCACTACAAAAAATACAAGGTTTTCTCATGATTTTATAATTGCCAAACAGTTAATTATACGGCGAGCCGCATATTATGTAATATGCCGCGCGCGTCATATTACTTTCAAATTCATAACTAACGATGTTCTTTTTTATACATAAAATCAATGCTTTATTCAGCTTCAACTTATATTTTTTTTATATAACCTTCTCATGATTCTATCGATAAAGACAACTGATCGGTATGTGCAATACGACGCTTTTTGCCTAAAAGCGGTTTTATTTTTTTAATCACCGATTCAGAAGTTGATCGGTATGCGGTGAGTTTTCCACCGTATAAGGTTAATAATCCCGGTGTTGCCCAATGTAAAATAGTATCTCTGGGTCGGGAGAACATGCTGCCAT
>JBGMQW010000318.1:0-2791 GCA_048060815.1 Thiohalomonadales bacterium
AGAAAATATTAATAAACTAATTTACTTAATTTTTATAAAATTAGTTTGAAATGTGATGTATATCACACTTCAGGATGCGATTTACCGTCCGATATTTGATTATCGGCAAAGGTTAAGTCAATTATGAAATTTCGATTAATCATAACTATATTCACAGGTTTTAGTGTGCTCCTTGGGGCTCTAAATGCTTGCACACCTAACAGCACTATTTTGGAGCAAGTTCAACATAGTGGTGAACTCCGAGTCCTGACACTCAATGCTGCAACCAGTTATTACAATGCACCCAATGGACCAACCGGTCTGGAATACGAACTTACCAAGAAATTTGCTGAATATTTAGGTGTAAAATTAAAACTTCACACCCCTGATACCTTAAATGATATTTTAAATGATATTTCCAGGGGAAATGCACATATCGCCGCTGCAGGGCTTACAATAACTAAAGAACGTGAAAAACACGTAAAGTTTTCTATACCTTACCAGTATATTACTCAACAACTTATATACAAGTCTGGTAATACCAGACCAAAAAATATTTTTGATACTAACGGTCACCTTGAAGTTATTGCAAATAGTAGTCATGTTGAGAGACTTTTAAAGTTAAAGGAACAAAATCAAAATTTACAATGGTACGAAAGTAAGGATGAGGACGCATTGGAACTGATGCATTTAGTATCAGAAGAATTAATTGATTACACGATTGGTGATTCAAATGAAATTGCGTTAAATATGCGATTTTACCCTGCAATTCGTGTCGCATTTAATGTATCAAAACCACAACCACTAGCCTGGGCTTTTCCAATTTCATCAGATAATTCACTATTTAATGAAGCAAATAAATTTATTCAAGCATTACAAAAATCAGGGGAACTCGCTAGCATTATCAGACGCAATTATGGCCATGTCGCTAATTATGATTACACAGGTACTAAAACTTTTCTCAATCATGTCACAAAAAGATTACCGCGCTATAAAAATATATTTGAAACTGCGGCACTAAATAATAATCTGGATTGGAGACTACTTGCTGCGGTAGCCTATCAAGAATCTCACTGGAATCAACACGCCGTATCACCAACTGGAGTTCGTGGTATTATGATGTTGACCCGTGCAACAGCTAAACATTTAGGCGTTCAAAAAAGAACGGATCCAAATCAATCAATTGATGGTGGCGCACGATATATAAGAAAACTACTTGATAAGATTCCAAGTGATATAACCGAACCTGACAGAACCTGGATGGCACTGGCTTCTTATAATGTAGGTTATGGTCATTTGCGTGATGCTCAGATAATTACAAAAAAACGAGGTGGAAATCCAAATAAATGGAATGATGTAAAAGAAAATCTGCCACTATTGCGTAAACGTCGTTGGTATAAAAAAACACGTTATGGATACGCAAGAGGCTCTGAGCCGGTTCACTATGTCGAAAATATCCGTAGTTACTATGATATTCTGGCGTGGCATCAAGAAACTCAACTTGAACAGAAAGTAGATCCAACAAAACTGGCTATCGTCTCCCCTGTGTTATAAGCTTAGAATACTATACATTTATATAATACATATTTTATGTGTGTTAAATATTACTAGTACTTGTTTATAAATTCACAACTTAATATAGTTACATGAATACACTTATTCCCTGGACCAAATCATTTCAAATACGATTTTTATTCGGTATTATTGCAATAATCCTACCGCTTTTTACTGTATCAATTCTCGGTTTATTATTTTTTCTTGGGACATTAAACGCAACAAAAACTACTGTTGATGAAATTATTGCAGGTGGTGTACCTATTACTGAATTATCAACAAATTTGCAAACCCTACCTTTACTATTATCCAAAATACATCAAAATTCTGACATGCTATCAATCCAGGAAAAAGATAAGCAAATTAATACTATCGATGCAATGTTTAACGATATATTATCATCACCTTCGCAATCAGAAATTGCAAAACACATCTTGTTTGTTATTCAAAAAGACTGGATTACAATTAAAAACAATTTAAATCAAAATAATTTAAGCAAATTAACAGAACTAAATGGAATTTCACAACAAATTATCGATTTAACAGAAAAACTCGGTTTATATCAGCATCGACTCCATACGGAATTACGTACCGATGTTTTTAAAGGCTTTAAATCAAAAAATGAAATCCTGTTTTTAATTACGATGATTTCAATATTCGGAGTGTTGCTAGCCGTTACAGTTTCAATAGGCCTAAATAGAACTGTTTTAAAGCCGATTAAAAGTATATTAAATCTTGTAAACCAATTAGGTTTAGGTGAAACATCCACTAGAATAGAATCAAGTTTAGAGGGGGATCTTGGTGAAGCAACAAAAACTGTTAATCGCCTTGCAGAAAAACTGGAAAACACCGATACCCATATTAAAAACCAATCTGCATATGACAACTTAACCGGTTTAATTAATCGACGTGAATTTAATTTTCGTTTAAACAGTGAAATTGAAAGAGCTCGACGTTATTCACAAACGTTTGCATTATTAATGCTGGATTTAAATAATTTTAAAACAGTAAATAATGATTATGGCTATTTAGCTGGTGATGAGACGATACGCGTAACTGGAATAACACTAAGCAAAGAAATTCGACCAATGGATACCGTTGCTCGTTATTGTGATGACAAGTTTATTATTGTCATGCCAGATATTAGTGTTGAGCATGCTTTAGCTTCAGCTTCTCGAATTAAATCAATTATAGCAAATCAAACTATCTTTATACGGGAAACTGAGAAAATACGAGTGACAATGAATGTCGGTATTGC
>JBGMQW010000318.1:2801-2901 GCA_048060815.1 Thiohalomonadales bacterium
TCCTTCCTGCAATTTATCCTGGCGATAGTGAAAATGCTGCTTCACTATTACAAATCGTCGAAGATGATTTAGAAAAAGAAAATGTTCGCCAATCTAAAAT
>JBGMQW010000319.1:0-2896 GCA_048060815.1 Thiohalomonadales bacterium
CTAAAGAACAGAGCAATGTTATTGATTCAGGATTTTTCGAGAAGATATTGCCTAAATTAATGTTATTTGACACAACTGAAGCGATTAATGAGTTAATCACACTTCAAACTGTGCCATCACAACATATTTCAGTATTAGTAGAATATACCGTGCTACTTAAAGAAACTAACCACATACAAGCTACGTTACAACAACAACAGATATTAACAAAATGGCATAAATTGGAGCAAAAACAACAAGAATTGGCTCAAGCTTCAATAATAAAGCTGTTAGTGAACTTTAATTATTTAAAACAGGCTCGAGAGATAAGGCAACAACAATCTGAGATCATATCCAAAGTCACATTGAGTGCTGTTATAATACAACAATTAGCTGCTGACGCTAATATCAGTAAAGCAAAACTGGAATTAGTACAACTATTACAGAATATTCGATTACATCCAAAACCTGAAATTTCACCCGATGAGCTACCGGCAATTAGACAACAAGCAGCCCAGGATGAATTTATTCTGGATAACCTGCGGGCGCAGGCCATTGCGGATGTTGCATTGGCCTTGTCTGAACAAAATAAAATGAGTGAAGCTGTTCATTTTGCAGAACAAATTCAACTTCGTATGGGACACATTCAAGGCTACACACTGACTAAACTCGCAAAAAAATATGCCACTCGTGGCGATATCAATACCGCATTATTGACCATGGAATCCATTCACCGCCCGGTTAACCGGGCTGCCAGTCTGGCACAAATTAGTGCTGAAGTTGCTAAAAAAGGTGATTTGGAACGTGCTATTATCATTGCCTCCAGAATTAACCGGCAATCATGGCGCGACATCGCATTTAGCGAAATTAGTATTGCCCAGGCAAAGCAAAAAGACATTAACACCGCAATGAAAACACTCAATAGTATCCAAAGAAGTTATAGCGCGGTTTATGCCATGACTGAGATCGCCCGCACTTTGCAAGCGCGCCAGAACAAGCGATAATGTCTGATTACGAACGCTTTATATAAAACCCGATAATTTACGATAATTGAAATGAAAGACGCTTTAACAAGTTTATTAAACACAGCAGCAACCAGTTTAGTTAAAAATGGGGAGCTACCAAAAGATGCCACTATCCGTATCCAGATTGATCAAGCCAAAGGCAAGGCTGATGATCGTGCCCATGGTGATTTCGCAACTAACCTGGCTTTAACATTGGCGAAAGCTGCTAAATGCAGTCCCCGTGATTTGGCGGAAAAAATTGTAGCCGCACTCCCTGTTTCTGATTTGGTCAGCAAAGTAGAAATTGCCGGCCCGGGTTTTATTAATTTTTATGTTAATAAAACCGCATTCCATAGTGTATTGCCAGAAATTATTAAAAAGACAAACAAATTTGGTCGTTCAAATATCGCTGCCGGTAAAAAGATTCAGGTTGAATTTGTCTCGGCTAATCCTACCGGGCCATTGCACGTTGGTCATGGCCGGGGGGCGGCATTTGGTGACGTGGTGAGTAATTTACTCGAGGCGATTGGTTACCAGGTGCATCGTGAATATTACGTAAATGATGCTGGACGACAAATGGACATACTCGCTGCGAGTGTCTATTTGCGTTATTTAGAATTATGTGGTGAAACAATTATTTTTCCGAATAATGCTTACCAGGGTGATTATGTTTGGGATATTGCGGCAACTTTGCATCGAGAAAACAAAGACAAGTATCAACACAGCATAAATGCGGTAATGAAAGACGTGCCAGAGGATTTAACAGACGCAAATCCTTCCGGAGATAAAGAAAAACACATCGACGGCATTATTAAAAATGCAAAATTTTTACTCACTGAAAATTATCAAACTGTATTTGATGTTGCTCTGAATCATTTGCTTAGTGATATTAAAAATGATCTTGAAGGGTTTGGTGTTAATTACGATGAGTGGTTTTCTGAACGCAGTTTAATGAACTCGGGTGCAGTTGATGAAGCCATTCAAAGTTTACGCGAAAAAGATTTAATTTTTGAACATGAAGGTAAAGTGTGGTTTCGTTCCAGTGCATTTGACGATGAAAAAGACCGGGTACTGGTGCGAGACAATGGATTAAAAACCTATATTGCATCGGATATTGCCTACCACAAGAATAAACTGGATCGCGGGTATGATGAAATTATTGATATTTGGGGTTCCGATCATCACGGTTATGTAGCTCGCGTTAAAGCTGCGATGGATGCTTTATCCGGTAGAGCAAATTCTCTGGAAGTATTACTGGTGCAATTTGTAAATTTATTTGAAGATGGCCAGAAAAAAGCCATGTCGACACGTTCAGGTGAATTTATTACCTTACGTCAACTGCGACGTGAAGTAGGTAATGATGCCACACGTTTTTTCTATGTAATGCGTAAAAACGAACAACACCTGGATTTTGATATGGATTTAGCGCGAAAGCAATCGAGTGAAAATCCTTTGTATTACATTCAATATGCCTATGCGCGAATTTGCAGCGTTATTCGAAAAGCCGCTGCAACCAATATGGCCTACGATGAAACCAAAGGACTGGAAAACATTGCCTTACTCACAGAACAGAGTGAAGTTGCACTGATGAATACCTTGCAACAATATCCAGCTCTAATCGAAAAAGCCGCTAAAAACCATGAAGTTTATCTATTATGTAATTATTTACGTGAACTTGCGACAGTATTACACAGTTACTACGATGCAGATAATAAACGAATTCGAATATTGTTAGATGATATTTCACTTCGAAATGCACGTTTGTTATTATTACACGCTACCAAACAAGTGTTGCATAATGGATTAAGTTTAATTGGTGTTTCTGCACCGGAAACCATGTGAAAATCAACTAAGTAAGTCAATAAAGTATTAACTAAAGACAAGATAAATTAATGACACAAGATTACGCAAAA
>JBGMQW010000320.1:0-2887 GCA_048060815.1 Thiohalomonadales bacterium
CGCAAGTTCGCAATAATATTTTGTACCAGATCAGCTAATATTATTTTATCGTCAAAAGCGATACACCAGACCAAAGCCTACCCGGTTACGGTTTACATCAGACGTTTTTACAAAAAACGACTGTGCGAAGATGGCACCCCTGTCGACGCAGAATTTTATAACTATCGATTAATCAACAAAGGGAATACTACATAATGTCAACTTTTGATTTTACCAAGTACCAGGCGACTGCTACGGTTCAAATGCCAAACCGGGAATGGCCAAATCGTGTCATTACCAAAGCACCTATTTGGGCCAGTGTCGATTTACGGGATGGTAATCAAGCCTTGCTTGAACCTATGAATGTGCAACAGAAACAAAAATTCTGGGCATTATTAATAAAACTGGGATTTAAGGAAATTGAAATCGGTTTCCCATCGGCAAGCAAACCCGATTATGATTTTATTCGATGGTTAATTGAGGAAGATCAAATTCCTGATGATGTGACTGTACAGGCATTAGTACAAGCACGAGAAGAATTAATCGTTAAAACGTTTCAAGCATTAAAAGGTGCTAAACGCGCTATTGTACATGTTTATAATTCTACCTCGACTGTTCAACGTGAACGTGTTTTTGGAATGGATAAAGACGGTATTAAAAATATTGCCTGTTTTGGTGCGAAGCTTTTGAAACAGGAAGCACAAAAATATCCAGATACACAATGGACCTTTGAATATTCACCAGAGAGTTTCACCGGTACTGAAATGGATTATGCCGTTGAAGTATGTAATGCAGTTATTGATATTTGGCAACCAACTGTCGATAAGCCTTGTATTATAAATTTGCCTTCTACGGTTGAAAATGCCACACCTAATATTTTTGCGGATCAAGTCGAATATTTTTCCAATAATGTTAATAATCGTGACCGTATTATTTTGTCGGTACACACTCATAATGATCGCGGTTGTGCCGTTGCTGCGAGCGAGCTGGCATTATTAGCAGGTGCAAATCGTGTTGAAGGTTGTTTGCTGGGTAACGGCGAACGAACCGGTAACCTTGATATTATTACTTTAGCAATGAATTTATATAGCCAAGGAATTGATCCGAAGCTTGATATCTCGAACCCGGATGAGATTATTTCAGTGGTAACCGAGTGTACTAAAATTCCGGTTCACCCACGCCACCCCTGGGTTGGTGATATGGTTTACACGGCTTTTTCAGGTAGTCATCAGGATGCTATTCGCAAATGTTTGCATGTGCAAACAGAAAATGAACACTGGCAAGTTGCTTACCTACCGATTAATCCTGAAGATCTTGGCCGGGACTATCAGGCGGTTATTCGTGTTAATAGTCAGTCGGGTAAAGGTGGTGTTGCATTTGTTATGGAACGCGATTATGGTATTGTATTGCCGCGCTGGATTCAGGTGGAACTTGCTTTATTAGTGCAACAGAAAAGTGAACATCATTCAGGTGAAATCGATAGCAAGACTATTTATGACATTTTTACTAATTATTTTGTGCTTGATCAGGACCCTAATAGTTTGCAATCTTATCAGATTAATCGTGTTACTAACCTAGATGAAATCAAACTTACCCTCGCAAAAAATAATACAAATTTTACTATTGATGGCTCAGGTGAGGGTACACTTTCGGCTGTTGTCGATGCCTGCGAAAAACATTTTGGTGTACAAATAAATGTCACGGATTATAGCGAACATGCATTAGGTGAAGGCACCGATGTACAAGCAATTGCTTTTATTTCATTAAACATTAATGGCCGACGCGTTTCGGGTGTATCGATGGATCACGATACTGTGAGTGCTTCGATGAAAGCATTAATTTCGGCTCTAAATCGCTTTCAGCTCGAACAAGTTGAAGCAGCTTAATTAGAAAATTACATTGTATTTTACTACAAAAGTCAAAATATTTTACCGCAAAGAACGCCAAGGAAAAGAATAGAGAATTTATTTCGTTTTCATTACTGTCTGTTAAACACATTGAGAAAATGTACAAGTAAAGGCTTTTGATTTTCCTTGGCGGTCTTTGCGTCTTGGTGGTAAATATTTTTTGACCTTCCTGTATAGTCATTCCGAACATTTAAAGTTTATTATCAAATATCCACAACTACACGAAATATAAAAATAAGTAAAAGTTATTATTACCAATTTTCGTTGTGTATAATTTACAACTTATTTTCTGATTTTTATTTAATATGTTAATGCAACATATGAATTCTCTAGCGTATGTAGATTTGATCTTACTTACTTAATATCAACAGCAAGAACAAATACTTTTCTATAGGGACAATCACATTAACAAATTTATAAGGAACTATTATGGCTAAATTTCAATATACACCAGCACCATTAGCTAAAGCAATATTGCAGGATTTATTTGTTCAAAATGCACCAAATGCATTAGCACCTGATTTTATTTATTCCAAAAATAAAGATGAAGATAGTGATGAATACGAAATCGTCATGCGCCAAACGATTCATGATACTGGCTTAAAGAATAGTGCAGGCGAAAAAGTAACTACTAAAATTTGGGGCTATGGTGAAAAAGGCCATGGTAAAAAAGTTACCTGGCCTGGTAAAACATTTGAAGTTCAAAGTAATGTAAAAACAGAAGTAAAATGGAACAACGAATTAAAAAATTGTAACGGTAAGCCTATAGATCACTTACTACCTATAGATGATTCTTTACACTGGTGTTATTCGTTACCAGATAAAAGTAGAAGTATTGCTAACGATGGTATCCCTTTAGTACCACATTTACACGGTGGTCATAATCGTCCTGAAGCAGATGGTAATCCTGAATATTTTGAAGGTCTTACTTACAATAGTCGAGGTCCACGCTTTGTGAGTAATGAGTATAACTATGACAATTCACAACGTGCAGGAACATT
>JBGMQW010000321.1:0-2887 GCA_048060815.1 Thiohalomonadales bacterium
GGGTCAACCACTATTAAGATATAAAAAGTGAAATATAAATAATAATATAATTATAATTTATATGTAATTATTTTGTAATGTTGATGACATATATATAGTTTTTTAATCGATAAATGGAAAATAAAATGAAATTTTACGATGAATTAACACAACAACGTTGGGATGATCACCGTTATTATCATCAAAGCAGAATTAATCAAACACTACATTTTTTTAGTGCTTTGTGTTTTCTGTCGGCCTATGTCCTTATTTTTTTTAATCCTACATTAGCAGTTCTTATAGGATGGATTCTTGCAATGAGCTTAAGACAAGCAGGCCATTTCTTTTTTGAGCCTACAGATTATGACAAAGTTAATCAGGCAAGTCACAAACACAAAGAAGATATTAAGGTTGGTTATAATTTAAAACGCAAGGTAGTATTGCTTTCAATCTGGGTTATTTTGCCACTAGTACTGTATTTTAGCCCAACTTTTTTTGGTACATTGGAAATTTATAATGATATATACGGTTACCTTAATAATCTTAGTATCTTATGGTTACTACTGGGTTTGGGTGCAATCCTATTCAGGACATCACAGTTATTTTTTTTACAAAACATACGGGCAGGCTTAGTCTGGTTTACTAAAATCATTACTGATCCATTCCACGATGTAAAAATATATTATAAATCACCACTATATCTTCTGAAGGGCGAATTACTGGATCCAATGACCCACGTAACTTCGTAATAGACCAATCCGTAGTTGTTCCGATTACATTAGTTGCACACCATACACTCTATTCTTACTTCATAAGATTAGAGTGCGGAATCCAGGGTAAATTTACTTTAAAAAAACTTGTTAACATCTCATAAAAAATTTGTTTTTTAATTGCCCTGTTAGTCAATGTTTCATTTTGCCACCACCAACCATCATTTTGCATTAACTCCACTGCGGTAACAAAACGTTGCATGACAGCTTCATAATCCTCATCACTAAAATTATGACTCATAATAATTCGACCTGTACCAATCCAGCTAATTGCCAATCCTTGAGCGCGTAAATAAAATTGCAGCATCCAGTTATAACGACACGGAACGGAATAAATTACTGTCCATATTGATGCAAGATTAATAATTTTAACAGGCAAATTTTTACTAGCCAAACGTAAATTAAGTTCATTAACACGGTTATTCCAAAATATATCAATATTGTCATAAGTAGCTCGAATGTAAGGTTGTTCGATACCTTTTAAAAATTCATTCATAGCTGCCATCACGTAGGGATGAGAGTTAAACGTACCTCGCGCAAAACTGATATTTAATGGTTTTTTTTCCTTGAAGCGTTTCATTAACTGATGCTTACCACACACCACACCAACCGGGAAACCACCACCAAGGGTTTTACCATAAGTAACCATATCGGCTTTTATTTTAAAATATTCTTGTGCACCACCATAAGCTAAACGAAAACCAACAAAAACTTCATCAAGAATTAGTACAATGCCGCGGTCATTACACACTTTCTGCAATTTTTTTAACCATACGGTATAGGCTTCACGATCAAAATGTGCGCTACGACCACTGGCAATCAACATGGAATCACTGGGCGCATTGTCATTAGGATGCATGGCTTGTAATGGATTTACCAGTACACAAGCAATATCTTTACGGGTTTTTAGTACCTGCAGGGTATCCTTATCCATATCTTTCAATGTGTAAACATCGTTAGTAACACGTTGATTACCGATGCCGGGTTGCACGCCATCCCACCATCCATGATAGGCACCACAAAATCGGACTAAATGTGATTTTCCAGTGTTGTATCGAGCCAGGCGTACTGCTTGCATGACAGCTTCAGTGCCGGACATGTGAAATGATATTTCATCAAGACCTGAAATTTTTCTCAAACGATTAACGTTATCTACTATTACAGGATGATAAGAACCTAGTACCGGGCCAAGTTCAGTAACACGAGCCATACCTTTTGTCATACATTCTTTGTAAAAGTCATAACCGAAAACATTAACACCGTAGGATCCTGTAAGATCATAACTTAAATTTTCATCAATATCCCGTACTTGTGTACCAAAAGACGCAGTAACAAAATTCCCATGATTAATATTGGCATTAACGTAACGCGAAAATTGAAAAGGGACACGATATTTATTAATAAAAGCTATATCAGAAATTTTATTATCTAATTGTTTACTGATTTCAAGTGAATTCGGATATTTTATTTTAAAATATAGTACTAAATTTTTAAAACCATTTTCTCTCTGTCGTGCAATAATATCGGGTGCGTTATCACAATTAAAAAAATGATCTTCATCAAATTCATAAGATGGAATCCATTTTGAAATACGGCGCATCATTTTTGAATGGCCAGTTAATGATGGATGTTTTGCTCGTGATAAGCGTAATCGTATTACAATTTTTCGTAATACATAAAGTGCTACTATTGTATATAAAACATAAAGTCCAATTTGGCTTGTTTCCACAATTTACCTCAAATACTACGTCACTAAGTGCAAATATTATTGATTCACAAAACAATATTATAATACTTAAATTATAAAAATTGTTATATACAAGCATATGATCACAAAACTGTCATATTACGCACCTACTATAATATTAGATCGGTTTAGATTAACAGGTAGCGTGTATGACAATAGCTTTAATTACAGAAACATATTGGCCGGAAGTAAACGGTGTTGCTATGACACTTACCCGATTAGTTCATGGTCTTGTTGACAGAGGTAATGACATACAATTGATCTGTCCTGCGGTCAAAGGAAGGAATGTTTCAGAAATTCCATCTAGGGTTTCCTGCCATTTTGTAAAAGGAATACCAATACCGGGATATAAAGAAGCAAACTTCGGGTGGCCATCAAAAGAAGTTTTAAA
>JBGMQW010000322.1:0-2874 GCA_048060815.1 Thiohalomonadales bacterium
ATATAGTTACCATTTCCATAGTAGCCAGACTGACCTGCTGTTACTTGACCATACAACTTCCCGGAATTGTTAATGACCTTAACCTTATAACCTCGTCCATTTAATTTTATCATTTCGTATATATTCGCTTCTCCTATACCACCTGGACGTCCTTGCTCGTCCAGAAATGTAAAGGCGAATATACCATCGGGTTTTGGGGTGGTTGGGTAATCCAGACCCATCACGATATTGCCATCTTTATCAATCTCTGATAGATCGATTAATTTACCGCTGGCGATTTCTTCTATGGTGCCAGCACCCCCAATAATAATGTATTTACCGTCAGGAGTGATATTGCCACTTAATCTTACTTTTTTAATTTTTTCGTCTTTAGTATAATCGATCAAATAAATGCTACCTGATCCACATAATA
This sequence comes from Thiohalomonadales bacterium, assembly GCA_048060815.1. Classification (GTDB taxonomy): domain Bacteria; phylum Pseudomonadota; class Gammaproteobacteria; order UBA6429; family Thiohalophilaceae; genus CAYQUC01. Next base: position 413 of record JBGMQW010000322.1, read on the forward strand.
TTGCTTTTAAAACTGCATTAGCAGATTCGCAATGTCGACCGGCTGCAATTTTTTTACCTTCTTTTAAATATTTCTTAAGTCGCTCAACGCGTGGTTTTGATTCCACTTCGGCGAATTTATTAGTTTTTGGGAGATAACGATTTAGCTTAAACATTGTCGGAAATATTATTTCCCACTGTTCAATGTCCGAAGTTAACTTGTTTATTTTGCTATCAGCATAACTTATATTTATACTAAAAATTGAATTTATAACGATAACGAATAGAAATAAAACGCGTTTGTGACACATATCGTTTAATACTCCTTTTAAAAACTTATTTATATGTAAACTAATATTCATATTTTTAATTTTGTTTGATTTACGCTATGTTTCATGGGGTCAGCCAGCTTGATTCAACATACTCAATAGTATGTACGTACATAATACCTAAGGCGAATTAATAAAATATCCAATTCGACTATTATAGCTTTTAACCAAACACGAATAAATTTCATCATTTGGATAACACAAATTCCTTTGCTTTAGCCATTTTCTTTGTTCAGATTTTTTTGATTTAGTATTATTAGCCTTATAAGCTTTAGCTAGAATTTGATCCAAATTTGATAAAACTTCACTATTACAAATAATTTCTTCAATATTGGACAATCTTCCCGTACAGTTATATGAGGGTGAAATTATAAATAATTTTTTCGAACTCAATGTTATTTTATTGTTTATAAAGTCAACAGAAAAAACTTTATTCTCACAGCCCTCAATGTTTACATAATTATCGCAAGCTGAATTCACAAAAATAAATTCATAATTATTTATCTTTTTTAATAAAATCCTATATGAAGGACCATCCTGAAGACCTGCTTTTTCAAAATTAAACAATCCCAGATGAATAGCCCGAGGGGGTTGAGTCGATTTCCCTTTCTTTTGTTCTGTTATTCTATAGGCTGAATAATGGTATTCAGTGTCATATGAATGCTCGTCTTTCGACCAATCATAATGCGATACAATTAAAAAATATCCATCAACCCTAGTATTCCATAACTCAATGTAATCAAAACCGCTACCGGATTGTTGACCATGTGCTTCTTCGCCCAACCAGATTGTTTTATCCTTGAAAATTAGATTTAATTGTCCATCCTTATAAACAATACTGCCCCCGTTTATTTCAAGTACGCCCGGTTTATCTGGAATTAAGCCTCGATAAATTCTGGCTACTGAATCGACAAAGGAGGAATTTGCACCATAAACGCTGACACCAACCAGTGATAGTACCAAAAATAAAATCATCTTAAGCATAATAAATTCCCTTTACATCAACAATGAACTCGATTAAAAATAACCAATATCAAAATATTATAATAAGCATCATTATGTGATGGTCAATCCTATTTGGAAAGAATTTAAAGCGTAATTTTTGATTCTATTTTTTCTAAGTCGGTGTTAAATAACCCAGTGTAAAACGTAATCGTTTATAGTTGTAAAAATAAATGTACTGTTTAATATTTAAATTAAGGGGCATGACACCTGTTATGTGGCATTACATGTAAATTAGAACTTTACACCTGTCACAAATATTGCGAATTTTTCCCAGAAACTAGTGTCGGCACACTATATAATGGTGACATTTCGTTATCTTTTTGCATTATTGTTAGAAAATCAATGAGTGATACCGAACACCAGAAAACTAGTACTATGCTGTTGCCGCGGTCAGATGGCTTTGTCGCCCCTAGCTAGGAATTACACTTATTATATGGATTCGGGTATTGTATGATTTCGGACTCTTATTACCTTGCCCCGCTTCGCCGGTATTACTAGACAACGATGCTTGGTTTAATAATAATATTCTGTTTTATCAGCCCACTTCGAGTTTTTATATTTTTGATGAAGCTTTTGAAATAATTTTTTATTCGATAACCCATTATAATTATCCCTAAAACAATTGCCACCACCTTTTTTGAAACAACCAATATAATAGTGCAATGCCTTAGCTTCATCAGTACTGCGTTTTCCATTGTTATGCAGATCGATAACTTTTGAATAAAAATACAATGGGTCGCGATGCGAATTATGTCGATAGTTAAATGGAAAATTCTCATAATTCTTATTCACAATAAGTTCAGCACGAATCAGGGGACACCGATAACTTAACTTTTCATAAACTGTTCAAATTCAATCTTATACTCCTGGTAATACAGTGCACCGCGTTTAGCTGCCTTTGAAATTGCTGGTTGACTCATTACAAAGTATTTTGCTATTCTTCTGTTTCCACTGTGTTTTTTTATTTATCTTTAACTCATCATCTTTCAACACGGCTTGTACAAAATCGCTATCACCTAAAATTCTGTTACTAAATCCCACCCCCCATAACTGCGTATTAAACCACCACCGGATAATTCTGTCTCATTCATCATGTTGATGAACTGTCAACAACAACGAATCGCGTATTTTCGTTGTTGTCCAAATAATC
>JBGMQW010000323.1:0-2849 GCA_048060815.1 Thiohalomonadales bacterium
TTTTTAAAATCAATTTTTAACCAGTGAGGAATAAAGGATTCTGGCTTTTTAATAGGAAAATCGGTTAATGGAGGTTCACTGCCTTCATAATCAATACCGCAAGTTTTGGTCATCACAGGACGAAAACATACCGCCAGTTGATCAGTAACATTAATCAAATCACCTTTCACACTTTCTCTGAAGCGCACTTTTTTTCGGATTAAACAACTAAAATACAATTCCATCTCAGCAATAAGCGGCTTGTTACGATTAGATAATGCACTAACAGCAGCATGACTTAATGAAACAGTGACTTTTTTACCTAAAAGCTCAATTTGTTTATTCATTACATGCCTCCTGACTTTAAAACTTAACTCGCTGATACTTCTTTAGTTGCTTAATAGGGTAAAAAGTTCCGCGCCACTCTATACCGCCTCTCGTAATGCACATAACAGCAGATCGTATCATCATCAAAGATATTACAAGTTGCCCAAACGGGACAAATAAACCAATGCTAAATTTTGTAGATAACTTTATTTTTGAGACTATCGCCAATAGCACAGGACAAGCTAATGCGGTATATGCCATTATGATTAACCAATACTTAGTCGACCATATTAAAACAACAAATGGTGCAGCGACAAAAATCCATATCAGTAAAACAACTGTTATAAGACGAAAAATATTATATTGTCCAGCGACAGAAAATAAATTTTTCTCTAAACCTACAAACATACTTGAGACAGAAGGATACCATTCTAACGACACTAAATTATTCGCAAAAGCAAATACACTTTTTCCTCCCGCACGTTTTATTAGTAACCCAAGGCCAGCATCATCGGCAACTTCCATTTTTAGCCAATCAAATCCTTCGGATTTATCCAGCATTGATTTTTTTACCAGATTAAACGCACCTATGCCTATTACTGTTTTATTAGGAGTTTTATCAATTTCATAAGATTTTGTACTGAATAAGAATAAAAAACCAAACGTCCTAATAAATATTTCTAATAAAAAGTTCTTAACAATTAACTCTGGGAACAATGTGAGATGATCTGCATTTTTAGATAATGCAAAAGACATCGATTTTGTTAGTGCCGTTTTCTCAAAATTCACATCCGCATCAGTAAATAAAATCCAATCACTAGTAATACCCTTTACCGCAACGGATAAAGCATGGACTTTACCTAACCAATTTTCCGGAAGCTCTTTTATGTGAATTGCGGAAACACGATTATCTTCTGCAAGATTATTAACAATTTCAAACGTATTATCGCTCGATCTGTCATTTACCAAAATAATTTTTAAATTATCATAATCTTGCTCTAATAAACTATTAACTGAAGATTCTAGAGTATCTTCTTCGTTACATGCCGCAATTACAATAGTTATACTAGGCCATTTATTGACGGTAATTGTTTCGTGGAGTGATAAATTTTTAGTGATGACAACTGATTGTATAATCCTCCCATACATTGACCACCAAGCGAAACAAAAAAACGCACCATAAATCGTTATAAAATATTCCACATAAACATCCTCATTATTTCCAAGCCTAGCTTCTCATCCAATATTTAACTATAGTAAGTAAAAGATGAACATTATATCGACAGCGCTCATCATTTGTATGACTTACCGTCCAATTAATTTAATAACAGGATAACAAACGTGAATAAGAGTTTAGTGATCTCAGCATTAGGTAACGATAAACCCGGCCTCGTTAATCAACTATCAAAAGACATTCTTGATCAAGGTGGTAATATCAGCGAAAGCCGCATGATGGTTTTAGGTGGAGAATTTGCCATTATGTTACTGATAACGGGTAATCAGGATTGCATTAACACTATTAACTCTAATCTTGAAGCTATGGGTAAAACATTATCCTTAACCATTATTGCAAAAGAAACTCAACTTCAAAAGTCAAAACAAAAACGCTTACCCTATCAGGTACAAGTCGTTTCTATGGATCACCCTGGCATCGTACATAACATTACTGATTTTTTATCCAGTCGAAATTTAAATATTGAAGAAATAGAAACCAAAACCTATCCCGCCGCACATACTGGTACACCGATGTTCTCACTGGATATGACCATTAGTGTTCCTGCAGATAGTTCAGTAAAAACGTTACGCGATGAGTTTATTGTTTTTTGTGATGATTTAAATTTGGATGCGAGTTTGGAGAGTAAACGGTAAATAATGCTTAAGTCCAATGGACAATGCAAATATTATCTATACGCCGATTCTAATTAGTTCGTGATTTCTCTATTCCTGGCATCCACATCATGTCTGTAACACCAATATCAATTCCTAGTTGCGATATAAGGGTGGATATCTGACCACGATGGTGAATTTGATGCTGAAAAAAATGTAATATACAATCTCGCAAGATATATGTATGTTCTGACTGCTTAACTTTACTAACAAATGTAATTGGCTTATCTAATACTTCATTAGTTAGACTTTCAACATATTGAGCAATGGTTTTGTCAGTAATTATGCGTTGGTTCTTCAGCTCACCATAATCCGAATACAGTTCCTGATCTAGGGACTCTACATCAAATGTAGTCCCTTGAAATCTACTCATCCATAACCTATCACCAAGAAGGATATGGTTGAATGTACCGTGAATTGATTTGAAAAAGGCACCTGTGTCTCGTTTTCTTTCTTCATCAGAAATCGAATCACACAAGGTATAAAAATGATCATTCATCCATTTGTTGTACTGTGCCTGTATTTTTAATTGCTCCATTATCGCCTCATTTATTTTTATTTCCCAACCGTAGCCTTTCCTTCTCCGCCAAACCGCGTAGCAAAATAACCTATAATTAGCCCAATAATCGCTCCTTCAAGTACAAACCAAAATGGTG
>JBGMQW010000324.1:0-2849 GCA_048060815.1 Thiohalomonadales bacterium
TTATTCGAGAGCGAGAGAGTATTAAAGATCTATTTGCGCATGAGTCGTTATTACCATAAGCACAATACAACGATAAACCTACACTATAAAAAAAGGCAGATAACTTTATCTGCCTTTTTTATTTAAATTTTACATCTACCCGATTTGTAGTTTAGATAATTTCGAAGCCAAAATATTCCAGTTATCAACAGTAATAAAATAAAGACAGGGTCAAACTTAGCAGTTGAATTTAATGTACAGCCACCACTATCGCTAGTATTACTGGTAGGAGTAGTATCGATGCCGGATATCGCGTTATAAGCGTTCACGCGCTTTCCAGAAACTGTTTTACCAACTAAAGCCGAGAGTACATCACCACCTTTCATAATAGCAGTTTTAATCTGTGCGCCAGTAAACGTCGGGTTTGCACCTTTAACTAAAGCAGCAACACCGGCGATATGAGGAGTTGCCATTGATGTTCCAGATTTATAAGCGTAAGAATTTGAGTAGTCAGCAACTTGAGTAATAAATGCAATATCTTTTATTTGAACTCCTAACGGTATGACAGTTGAATTTATGCTTGCATCAGTGATAAATCGGAATCGAACCTGTAAATTAGGATTACTATAGTCCGAAATATTGTAACGTATGTTAAAAAATGGTAATTCGCTATTAGCGAAAAAGGGCTTAAAGAAACTACCCATATGCCCCGTTAGAGTGTGAGTACTATTCGTTGCAGACACATTTTGGCAATTTATAGAGGGAGTTTTGTTTGTATCAATATTAAGAAGGTTTTTTTCTCCTGACAACAATACCCATTGATTACCATCAAATACTTCAACATCAACGTAATCGCTATCACATTGTAAATCCCATTGGGCTCTAAAACTTAAAATGACATTCGAGTTTTTAGGGACATTAATAATTTTGGATGTGATTGTACCATCGATAGAATTTCCATAAAGTGTACTAGAGGTTGAACTGTTATCACCAATAATAACAAATTCAGAATTACTCTTATATTTAACCCAGCCCCATTGACAGGCTGAACCCACACAGTCTGGGCCAAGTGAATTAGAGAAAAAAGTATTGTTAAAGCACGATAATGGTGAAGTACTGCATAAAGGATAGGTAGCATCTCCACTTTGAGCTACAACTATATTGGGATCAGGATCAAAAGTTATAGCACTTCCAGAAGCAAAATTACCAGATTTTCTTTCGTTTCCTATCATGGTGCTTTTAATGTTAACACCCGGTGCTCCTAAACTAACGCTATTAGATCCATAACTTGAAAATACAGCCATAAAATCAGCTTGATCAGTCGCAGCTACGCTAATAACACCCGCTTTTGTTAATTCCATATTTGCATAATTAGATGGCCAGGCATTAATTTTTTCGAATACACCGTTTACTTTTTCAGTGTAGGTAATGTCATTATCAGCTGATGAATTACCAGCAGCGATTACTAACAATACGCCTTTATCGACAGCATTTTGTACAGCCGTAGTAAAAACTGTATTTTCCGGTGAATTAAATCCAAGACTCATGTTAATTATATCAGCACCATTTGCAACAGCGTAATTTATGCCTGCTATAATAGCACTATCGCTCCATAAACCCAGTAAATCTGTTTCTACTTTAATGGCCATTATCTTTATACCAGATGCAATACCGGGTATGCCAATGTTGTTATTTGTTGTAGCGGCAATTGTTCCCGACACGTGAGTGCCATGGCTTTCCAGCATTGGGTAAGGATCAGTATCATTATCTGCTGCATCGAAACCATGTTTTAAAGTTGGAGAAGGAGCATTACTGCCATCCCACATAGCATTAACTAAATCTGGGTGTGTATAGTCAACACCTGAATCAATTACAGCAACTACCACATTTGCTTTGTCTTGTGCGTTTACTTTATCCCAAACATCCCACGCTTTTTCAGCATCAATATCATTTCCTACCGTTCTATCTGAGACATTTGGCCAGGCATGCGGACCTGTTCGTGTTCCTGTCATAAGCGATAAATCTGGAGCTGTATCGTTTAAGCTCCACATTTCGTTTACTTGACCACTATAAACTGGATCGTTTGGTGCTAAATAAGGTTCTCTATAATAATCATACGATACTGCTTTAACATTTGGATCTAATTTATACTGTTTCATTGCAGTTTCAAGTTTTATATCTTTTTTTATTTTAATAACTGAAAAGAGTTCTCCTGTTGTTGATAATCCTAATGATTTACTTGCAACGTTTAGTGATTTTGTATGTGATAACAGGTTGATATTGGATTTATTTTTTTTGTATACCACAAGTAGTTGGTGAGGGACGTATTTGAAAGTTTTTTTCTGTATTGATGAAGCGTACACGGCACCTTGTGAAGGTTTTAGAGTAACAGCAGAAAATGCCATAGAATGACTGAATGTTGTAATTGCAACTAATACAGCGTAGTTTTTTATTTTGGTGTATTTCATTTTAATACCATCGTCCTTAATGTTTATTAAATTTAAGTGGGTGTTGTGGTTACTATTTAGGTCTGACTCCAGGATTTAATTTAAAAATATTTTCTTTTGCAATATTATCTAAAAGATGACTATCCTTAAAAATAATTTTGGCTTTTGTCAAATCATCCATTGAAGAAAATTTGTACAAAAACATTAATTCAGATTTTAAGGATTTCTTAGAATGTATAGGTAGTCTTTTATCAAGATAATTTATTACTTTATTGGTGCTACCTTTTTTAAATGAAACAATAAGTCTTTTTGATTCAATTAATTTATGCAGCTCAATGTCAAGCTCGTTAACTGACTCAGATGCAATAGTAATACGTTGACATAGGCAATTCAACATAATTAAATTAATAACAATAATCATTT
>JBGMQW010000325.1:0-2825 GCA_048060815.1 Thiohalomonadales bacterium
GAAGTTGGTACACGTGGAATTGACCCTACGATTCCTGCTTTTCCATAACATTAAATGGCGATAGTCTATTCAAAGACTATCGTTATTCACTATTATTTTAAGTAGCAATTGCTTTTGACTCTAGTTGTCTTCTAGACTGAACTGCATCAGAAAGATTGGCTATCATCTCAACCGTTGTTTCCCAGGAAATACAAGCGTCCGTAATGCTTTGTCCATATTTTAACGATTTACCATCTCCAACAGACTGATTGCCTTCAATAAGATGACTTTCAATCATCAGACCCATAATATTCTGTTCACCATCCCTAATTTGATTTGCAATATTTTCAGCGACATCAACTTGTCGACAATAATCTTTTTGACTATTTCCATGACTAAGATCAACCATTAGTTGAGTATTCATAGCGACAGAATTTAATTCAGAAACTGCAGCGATAATATGTTCTTTTTCATAATTGGGTTGCTTACCGCCACGTAAAATAATATGACAATCATTATTTCCGGTTGTAGAAAATATCGCTGAATGACCTTGTTTAGTTACAGACAAAAAAATATGCGGATCTTGTACAGCACGCATTGCATCAACAGCAACCCGTAAATTTCCGTTAGTACCATTTTTAAAACCAACAGGGCAGGAAAGTCCAGATGCTAATTCTCGATGAACTTGTGATTCAGTTGTTCGAGCACCAATGGCACCCCAGCTGATTAAATCTGCGAAGTACTGGGGAGTAACTAAATCCAGAAATTCAGTTGCAGCTGGAATACCAATTTTATTAAGTTCCAATAATAATTCTCGTCCTATCTTCAAACCCTTATTAATTTTAAAACTACCATTTAAATCAGGATCATTAATCAGCCCTTTCCAACCAACTGTTGTACGTGGTTTTTCAAAATATACCCTCATAACAATAATGAGATCATCCAAATATTGTTGTTTTAATTTGCTTAACCGTTTTGCATATTCCATTGCAGCTTTTGTATCATGAATTGAACATGGGCCAACAATTACAACTAACTTATCATCCATACCATGCAATACCTTATGAATAGCAGAACGAGTACTAATAACAGTATTAGATGCTGTAGCTGAAATAGGCAAAGATTCAATTAAATCAGCCGGTGGTATAACTTCAGTTACAGACTTAATTCTAGTGTCATCGGTATTATGCATCATAGTATAAAGTTCAGTTTGTTATTTTCAAAAAGCACCAATTATATCATTGAATCTAAAATGAATCACATGTAATTAATACGATTTTTATTAGTAAAATCAATTAGTTATCTAGCTCTATTAAAGCACAGTAATAATAGAAGTTCACTCAGCAACGTCTATCTTCGTTTCTTTTTAGCAAGCAGTTTCCCGTTGCCTTTTTTTATATTAACTCCGGTAATTACATCCATCGTTAATTCCTCCCAATTTCCAGCTTGCAATGCTCTGTTTAGTTTAATTTCACCAAATCGGATTCGCATTAATCGACTAACCTTAATACCGATGGCTTCCCAAAGTCGTCGTACTTCTCTATTTTTTCCTTCAGTTAGTATAACATTATACCAATGATTGGCTCCTTCGCCACCGGCTTCTTTAACCGATTTAAATTTTGCCATACCATCATTTAATTTTACACCGTCTGTTAGCTTCTTAATCATGGTATTACTAACTTCACCTAATACTCTAACAGCATATTCACGCTCAATCTCTGAAGAGGGATGCATTAACTTATTTGCCAACTCACCATCTGTCGTAAATAGTAATAATCCTGAGGTATTGATATCCAATCGTCCGACTGAAATCCAACGTTGATTCTTTAATTTAGGTAAATGCGAAAAAACAGTATCTCGTCCTTCAGGATCATTACGTGAACAAATTTGTCCGGCAGGTTTGTGATAAGCAATAGTTTGATTTATCAGTTCATCATTGTTCATATAAACAAGCTTATCATCAATAAAGATTTTATCCTTGTTTGTAACTCGTGTACCTGGAATTGCTATTTTGCCATTAACTTTAATTCGTTTTGCGTCAATCCACTTCTCGATTTCCCGTCTGGAAGCCAAACCTGCGTTTGCTAAAACTTTTTGAAGTCGTTCAGCCATGAGTTATCAAGTATCTAGATTTAAAACCAGAGGATTATGCCTCAAGAACTTCTTTATTTGAATCAGTATCGCTATCGGAGCCATTTATGTCATCTAAATTAGATGAACTTGTATCTCCAATATTAACTGAAACCTCAATATTATTATCTTCAGATTCAATAACTGGTGCTGAAGGCAGTTCAAGTTCTAATTCGGCGTTAATTGAATCGATATCGCGTATATCACTCAGTGGTGGTAAATCACTCAGATTTTTCAAATTAAAATAATCAAGAAACTCTTTTGTTGTGGCATACAAGCCGGGTTTACCGGGCACATCACGATGACCTACTACTTTCACCCAGTTTCGTTCTAGTAAGGTTTTCATAATATGTGAACTCACGCTTACACCACGAACCTGTTCAACTTCGCCGCGAGTAATAGGTTGCCGATAAGCGACTAATGCTAATGTTTCTAATAATGCTCTTGAATATCGAGTAGGTCGCTCTTGCCATAATTTTGATACCCACTCTGTATATTCTTGTTTTACTTGAAGTCGAAAGCCACTTCGGACTTCTTTTAATTCAATACCGCGTGTTGCACAATCTTCACCTAGAATATTTAAAGCTTCACTGATTTCATTTTTTTGTACTTCATCTTCTTCAATAAATAACTCTAGTAGCTTATCTATTGTTAAAGGTACTGCTGATGCAAGTAGTGCTGCTTCAATAATATTTTTTAATTGTTCAATATTCATA
>JBGMQW010000326.1:0-1178 GCA_048060815.1 Thiohalomonadales bacterium
TAACCGTTTCCTTATTCCATTCTTGCCAGGCAACTGGATCATCACCATGCATTGCCAAATAGGGAGAAGCATGTTTTATTAATTTGTTTTCAAGCATCACTGCTTCGGAGTTAAAAGCGACAATTAACGACAAAACAAATAAAAATATTCTCACCATCCACTCCAAATATAAGATAAATTCACAACTCAGCTCAAAATATGACAAAAAAAGCGCTAATAAAGTTCATATTTGCTACATTTAATGGAACCTTACACCAATATCATACGTTTATATAAGCATGTCTATTTTAACTATTTTTAAAGCAAACTCGGAAGAACGTTTCTCCGCGGCAATCCGACCTCATTTACAGCGTTTATATCAACAGGCCTATCGATTAACCTCAAATCAGGATGATGCAGAAGATTTAGTGCAGGATTTGCTTTTACGCCTCTATGAAAAAAAAGTTAATTTCAATGAGGTAGAAAAGCTAAGTAACTGGCTATTACGCTCGCTATATCACCAATTTATCGACAATTATCGCAAAAAAAATCGCCTGCCAATTGATCAAAAAGAGAATCAGTCTAATGAAATTATCGATTCGCTGCCCAATGATCAAGGATTACCTCATCAAGTACATGAGCAGAATCTCACAACTCGCGAACTCCAGCGTTCTATTAAAACATTAAACCCAGAGCAACAGGCCGTCATTTCTTTACATGATATTGAAGGCTACAGCCTTACAGAGCTGTCTCAAATACTTGAACTGCCACTTGGCACATTAAAGTCCCGCTTACATCGAGCCCGTCACCGCTTGCGTGAACAACTTTTATTAAAAAATAAAGATATTGTGGAACCTTTTCTGAAAAACAAACGTGTTACAGGGTAAGAGGACATAAATATGAACTGCACTCAATCACAAAATATGTTGGACGGCTATATTGATGACTTATTATCAGTCATTCAATTAAATGATGTGCAAGCTCATTTAAATGATTGCAATAAATGTCGTGGTGTCTTCACTCAAGCACAAGACTTAGCTAATACGCTAAAAGATATGCCTATTCCTCCTGCTAAAATAGGATATGAACAACGCATGTTGAAGTTTCTTGAGAAAAAGAAATCTCAAAACAAACGCCACACAAGTTGGTTTATTGCAGGTTTTGGTAGCGCTATTACAGCAAGTTTTGCTCTTTGGCTT
>JBGMQW010000326.1:1278-2801 GCA_048060815.1 Thiohalomonadales bacterium
AAGTTGATGAAGTTGATGAAGTTGATGAAGTTGATGAAGTTGATGAAGTTGATGACCCATCAGATGACAAAGATGCAAATAAATAATCGTTCCTAAAACGATAACAAAAGCACTATAATTAGCCTCTTACAGAAATGTAAGAGGCTTTTTTAATTTTCCATATATTTAGGGTTTAATTATGCTTCGTTTTTTGTTTTTAATTATTCTATTGAATTTATCAATGCCGTTTTCTTATGCGGCTGATTCAGCTGGAGAGGCTGAATTTAATTCTGGAGTAAAATATTTTAAACAAAAACAATTTCAAATTGCCTTAAACTATTTTCTTCAGGCAAATAAGTCCGGAATGAAAAAAAGCAGTTTATATTTCAATATTGCTGTCAGCTATTACAAACTCAATAATTTAAAAAAGGCTAATATTTATTTTAAATATCTAACTCAGGATGAAAAATTTAGACAAATAGCTTTTTACAATCTGGGCTTAATTGATGAGAAACAAAAAAAACCACAAGAAGCTATAGTCTGGTATAAGAAATCTGTTGAAAATAACACAAATACCAAAATCACCAAACTTTCCAATATCAAGCTGGACAAGTTATTAGATCGAAAAATAAAAAACGTAAAAAATAAAACTCAAACATATATTCGTTTAGCTTTTGGCAATAATGATAACATTACAAATGTAGCTTCTAATTCGCCATCTAACAAAGGCGACAATTACAGCGAAATATATGCGTTTATAAAAACAGCAGTCAGCTCAAATATGAGCATTAAAGGCTCATTATATCAAACAAAGTATAATACTTTATCAAATGAAGATTTTAGATTTTATTCCGTAAATCTGGACTACTTAATAAAAACAAAAAATTGGAAAATAATACCTGAAATCAGTATAACAAAAAGCACTTTAAACGACCGAGACTATCAAAATATTATTGATTATAAACTAACAAGTAAACGTAAACTGGGGAATAAATCCAGCCTATATTTTCGTTATCGTTTTAGTGATATCGAGTCACAAAATATATTATATAATTACCTGCAAGGGCAACGTCATCAATTACGTATAGATTATAGAAGCAAGGTAAATCTAGGTAACTTACGCTTACGTTATCAACTTGAAACAAATGATAGAAAAAATAGGTTAACTAAAAATTATTCTCCAACCCGACATACATTGCGTACACGCTTAAAACACAAATTTGGTAATAAGTGGAATTTATCAGAAGAGTTAGCTTATCGAATAAGTACTTATGAGAGTGTAGCAGGTGTTACACGAGAGGATACTAGATTACGTTTACGAGTTGATGCTGGCATAAAAATCAATAAAGAATGGGCCATAGGTACCAGATACACATATACCAACAATGATTCCAATATTGTTAGCGAAGATTATGTAAGCAACAATGTCCAGTTATATTCAAAATGGTTTTTTTAATTCATGGACTATGGTTTTGATTAATTAGGATCATTTTTTTTCTAATTTTTCCTCTTCGGCAATCGCTTGCTCAAACTCATCATCCAGT
>JBGMQW010000327.1:0-2762 GCA_048060815.1 Thiohalomonadales bacterium
GACTTATTTCATTAAGGAACCATAATGGCGCGTAAAATTAAAGATACTCCAGTGCTTACAGGTGAAGATGCAGCTCGTTTTGAGAAAGCAACGAAAGCTAATGAAAAAATAAAAGTTTCACCTGAAGAGTACAAACGAGCACACGACTTGTTTAAACGTATTTCGTTAAAATAACACCTGTCTTTGGATGACTAGTTAACTTTACGACGACTGGAGCCATCTGATGTCCGTCCACCTATTTCAATGCCATTATGTTTTTTCTTAAATCTTGATATTGAATTTAACAAGACCGCACTAATTCTGTGCGCATTTATATTCATTTCCCTAATATAGTGCAAGAATAACTCTCCAGTGTTTATTTAATTATGTAACGCTATGATTGATCTATAAAATTTTTAATGGCATGTAAAATGCAGGGTTATTTAAATAAAGACCACATTACGATAATTACGAAGAGTATACACATGCCATCGATCAGCTTTCTAAAAAGTGGTCATAAACCTACATTATTTAGTTCTTTTATCTATTCTGATATTAGTTTCATGGTGTGGGTGTTGCTTGGACCGCTTGCTATCTATATTGGGCAGGACACTGGTTTGTCTGTAAGTCAGCAATATCTGTTGGTGGCGATACCACTCTTGGGTGGTGCTTTATTACGAATTCCGGTTGGTATGTTGGTGGATCATTTTGGACCACTAAAAATTGGAGTATTAAGTCAGATTATAATAATTGCTGTTTTACTTACCGGTTATATGGGTGATTTGCACAATGTTTGGTCTTTGTATGGATTAGCTGCAACTCTTGGAGTGGCTGGTACAAGTATGGCGGTTGCTATTCCGTTAACGAGTCGTTGGTATCCGGATGAATATCAAGGTCTAGCACTTGGTATTGCAGGGGCGGCGAGCAGCGGTACTGTGTTGGCAGCATTATTTGCACCGGGGTTAGCTGAATTGTACGGTTGGCAAAATGTTATGGGATTGGCAATAATTCCTGTATTTATTTCGCTATTGATTTTTTTAGTATTTGCTAAAAACAGTCCGGAACAAGCTGATAACAGGTCGCTTGTTAGTTATGCAAAATCATTAACTGATACAGATGTTTGGTGGTTCATGTTGTTTTATGCCATGGCATTCGGTGGCTTAATAGCTCTTGCCAGTATTTTAGTTTTATTTTTTCATCAGCAATATCAACTAACACCGGTGACGGCAGGGTATTTTACCGCAGCTGCTGTACTGGCTGGTTCAGTGTTACGTCCGGTAGGTGGTTGGCTCGCTGACCATTGGGGTGGTATTCGATCCATGCAAATTCTTTTTTCGGTGGTAACTGTAAGTTTATTATTAGTTGGGTTATCACCTTCCTCAAGCTTAATCTCAATGTTTTTATTAATGGTTGCTATGGCATCATTGGGTATGGCAAGTGGTGCGGTATTTCAATTGGTACCGTTACGTTTTAGACGTCAAGTAGGTGCGACCACCGGGATGGTTGGTGCTGCTGGTGGCTTAGGTGGTTTTTTTCTGGCTTTGATAATAGGACAATCAAAAGTTTTAAGTGGTGAATTTCAACTTGGATTTTTTATATTTGCGGGGCTTGCCGGTTTATGTTTGTTGGGTATTCGTCAGGTAAAATCGCGTTGGCGTACCACCTGGGGCGCAGGCGATGTTACGCCGGCTCGAGTATAAAATTTAAGTGCACATAAAAATAAATAAAAATAGTAATTATTTTATAAAATAGTTTTTGGGAGAAAATAAAATGACAGACAAGATTGTTTCCAGGATGTTCTTAACGCGACAAGTTTTAGTTTGGCTATTAATGATAATGTTACTACTCAGTATGACATTTGCCGAAACAGCTTTTGCCAAAACCAAGTCAAAAGTGAATAAAAATTTTGAACATTTGAGTAAAGAAAGTGCCACTTGCGCATCTTGTCATAAAGAGAAAACAGTTGGTATCTATCAGCAATGGGGTCGTTCAAAACATTTTGGTGCTAATGTCGGTTGTTATGAATGTCATAAAGCCAACAAGGATGATGTGGATGCGATTCGTCATAAAGACTTTATAATTTCTGTCATTGTATCACCAAAAGATTGTTCTAAATGCCATCAAAAAGAAGTTGAACAATTTACTAAAAGCCACCATTCAAACGCAGCACAAATATTAGGTTCACTAGATAACGTATTGGCCGAAGTAGTGGAAGGTAATGCAGACTTTCATGGTGCATCAGCGGTTTCTGCTAATGGTTGCTGGCAGTGTCATGGTTCCCCGGTTAAGGTCATGCCCAACGGTGATCTGGATTCGTCAACCTGGCCAAACAGTGGCATTGGTCGATTAAATCCCGATGGCTCTAAAGGCGCGTGTACTGCCTGTCATCAACGTCATGAATTTTCGATGATACAGGCACGTCGTCCCGAGGCTTGTGGTAAGTGTCACCTGGGACCGGATCATCCACAAAAAGAAATCTATGATGAGTCTAAACACGGTATCGCGTTTTATGCCAATGTAGACAAAATGAATCTTGAATCATCCAAATGGATAGTGGGTGAAGATTACACCGCAGCACCAACTTGTGCCACCTGTCATATGTCAGCGACTAAAGATATACCATTAACTCACGATGTTGGTGAACGGATTAGCTGGACATTGCGACCACCTATTTCAGAAAAAGTGGATGCACGCGACAAGAAGAAAGGCCAGGATGTTAAATCCTGGATCGCACGCCGTAAAGACATGAAAAATGTTTGTGTTGCCTGTCATGGTAGTAATGT
>JBGMQW010000328.1:0-2750 GCA_048060815.1 Thiohalomonadales bacterium
ATCAAGTAACCAAGTTAGAAGATGTAAAAAATGAGATGTTAAGACTTCATAAAGAACACAAAGCTAAAAAAGCGGCTGTAATGGATAATTTGATTGTTGAAATTCAGAAGCCATCGCTTGATCGTCAATTTTTACTGGATTTAGTGGAACAACACAAAACAAATATTGATCAAGCTGCACCCATTATAATTGATAAAATTATAATTTTTCATGAATCGTTAACAAGTGAGCAAAAATTGAAAACTGTTGAAATATTAAATAAGTTCAAAAAACACCATCAAAATCAAGCTGGTTAGGATAAAATGAGGTAGTGATATATCACTACCTCATTTTTAGTATCTGATTATGAAAAAACGAATTTTAGTCATTGATGACGACAAAAAACTGTGTGACTTGCTTACTGATTATCTTGTTCGCTATGATTATTTAGTAGAATATAAAACCAACCCGATTGATGGTTTGAAGGTAATCGATAATTATGATGTTGATTTAATCATTCTTGATGTCATGCTACCTGAAATGGATGGTTTTCAGGTATTAAAAAAACTGCGCCGGAATAACTCAATACCGGTCATCATGTTAACCGCCCGTGGTGACACCATGGATAAAATTGTCGGCCTGGAACTCGGTGCAGATGATTATTTACCCAAACCGTATGAACCTCGAGAATTATTAGCAAGAATCCAGAGTATATTACGCCGCACAAATAATTCTGACTCAAATTCCATGTTTAACCATAAAATTCAGTCTGGTGACTTATGTGTCGATAATACCAAACGTATTTCAACTATTCGTGAAACCGATGTTGAATTAACGACACTGGAGTATGAAATTTTATATTTACTCATTCGAAATCCATCACGCGTCATTAGCCGGGATGACATCATGAATGAAATTAGAGGAATAGATTGGAATGCATTTAATCGTTCAATCGATGTTGCTGTAAGTCGGTTGCGAACAAAATTAAAAGACGATGCTAAACACCCCAACTATATTAAAACTATATGGCGACGTGGATATCAATTTATTGGAGTTATCGATAATAATGGCAGTTAGATTTATTCATGCAGTAAAACGTTCTGCTTTTTTACGTTTATTAATGATTTTTCTTTTTTCAGCAATTATTCTATTAGTACTTGTAGGTGCTGCCGTATTCGTTCTAAATGATACGCATTTCCAGATTAAACAAAAGTTTCAACATAATATTGTTTCCTATGCTAAATATCTGATTACTGAAATTGGTTCCCCACCTGATTATAAAATTGCACAAAAATTGTCAGCGGAACATAGTTTACATATCAAGATAAAGAGTAAGCAAGGTGATTGGAAAAGTGAGAACTACGATTTACCACCGTTATTATTATCTGAACAAAAAAAAATACCGGACAACTATAATATAAGAATTGGGCATAATTTTACATATTCTTATATCATTATCAATAAAGATAACTTTGAATATATTATTGCAATTTCGCATCGTAAATTTCCTGATAATAAAGGTCTTTTTATACTTTCATTAATATTAATTATTATTGCGGTAACATCGTTAAACTATTATTTAGTTCAATGGTTATTTCGACCACTACGTTTATTGGATGAAGGTGTAAAACAGGTTGGTGCAGGGAACTTTGATTTTAGAGTCGAAACAAAAAGACAAGATGAAATGGGTGAATTGGCTATGGCGTTTAACCAAATGTCTGAAAAAATTCAATCGATGATGAAAGAAAAAGAGCAGTTATTAATGGATGTCAGTCATGAATTACGTTCACCGATGACACGAATGAAGCTGGCACTGGAATTTATAAGCGATAACAAACCAAAAGCAAGTATCCAGGAAGATTTAAACCAAATGGGACGTATGATTACAGAACTATTAGAATCTGCACGTTTAAACAATCCAAATTCATCTTTATCTAAAGAAAATATACAACTCAATGAGTTTCTTGATTTTATCACAAAATCATATGTTAACTCATTACCTGGAGTGAATTTTAAAAAATTGGATAAAGCGTTATTAATATACGCTGATCGAGATCGATTACAAACTTGTATACGTAATATTATCGATAATGCTGTAAAATATTCCAAGAACCAAAGTAAACCGGTTTTAATCGAAGCCCGTGAAAAACTCGATAAAATTTATATTACGATTACTGATTTCGGAATTGGTATTCCTGTAAATGATCAAAACCACATATTTGAACCTTTTTACCGTGTTGACAAATCAAGAAATTCTGAAACCGGAGGTTATGGCTTAGGATTAAATCTTTGTAAAAATATTATTGAGGTTCATGGTGGTGAAATTTTTATGGAAAGTACAGAAAATAATATAACCTGTTTTACTATAGTTTTACCTGTAAAGTGATTTATTTTTAGTTCAGCCTAAATGCTGCAATCTAATTTTACATAGGAAAATTAGTCTGTAGTAACTCTGACTTAGCCTGACAATTTTACAATTGAGTTCAGAGGTGATTTGACAATAAATGGATAAGTAAATATATCTAGTGTTCCGAAAACAGTCATTAGCAGCTGATTAGTAAACTTCTGTATACGGCCAAAAACGGACATTCCGTATTGTGAAACTTTAATTCTTCACCATTTTTCCACAACTTTTTAATTGGCAATGTTTGCCAATCTATGCCATATTAATTTACAGAGGTGATTAATATGGCTACCATGAATGTTTCTTTACCCGATCCAATGAAGGTCTGGGTCGAAGATCAGGTTGAGAGCGGTTTGTATAGCAATGC
>JBGMQW010000329.1:0-2744 GCA_048060815.1 Thiohalomonadales bacterium
TATGGATCAATTCAATTTCAAGAATTCTTGAAATTGAAAGATTTATAAGAAATGAGTTTAGTTTATGTTAATTTGCACGAAATATATTTAACATAATCACAATATTTTTTTAATGGTATAATAAAATATTGTAATTCAACTTTATTAGAAATTAAGAGTATCTTAAGGTTCTAGTTTATAAATGGTTATAAACTTCGCTAACTCCAATGGACTGGGGGTGCTTGGATGTCCATGATTTTTACGTCAAGCACAATTCAAATAACATAATGAACAAGGAGTTCAAAATGAAAAAAATTACTTTAATCGCAGGTGTATTCGCATTAGGTTTATCTACTTCCGTATTTGCAGCAGACGCAATTGACTGGAAAGTATGTGAAAAAGAAATAAAAGCATTTTCATGTGCAGGAAGTGACAAAGACGTGTGGACATGTCTTGAAAAAAATGATGCAAAATTAAGTAAAGGTTGCCAATCTGCTCATGCTAAAGGCGACGCAGTATTTAAAAAATAATCATTTTTTAAAGTAGTAAGACTGTAAATTTCATACTCTTGCAATTTATAGTACAAAATTCGTTTCAGTACAGTGTTATTACACTGTACTGATAACGAAACTAAACCTCCAAATTTCTAATTCATTACATAATCCCAAAATTCTTTAACTATTTTTCAAACCTGTTTATTCGTATAATTTAACAGTTGTACTGGTAGCGAAAGTTAAAGAAATTAGCATATAAACATATGGTTATTTTGTTTAAGCGTAGATCTAATTAACTAAAAACAAGCCGGAATTTGATTGAATAAAATTACAATTCTTTATCGAAATTTAAGGAAATCTTAAGGTTTGAATTTATAAATGGTTATAAGATTACGGCACTCCAATGGACTGGTGGTGCTTGAATGTCCATTAATTTAAGTCAAGCGCATTTCAAAATAACATAATGAACAAGGAGTTCAAAATGAAAAAAATTACTTTAATCGCAGGTGTATTCGCATTAGGTTTATCTACTTCCGTATTTGCAGCAGACGCAATTGACTGGAAAGTATGTGAAAAAGAAATAAAAGCATTTTCATGTGCAGGAAGTGACAAAGACGTGTGGACATGTCTTGAAAAAAATGATGCAAAATTAAGTAAAGGTTGCCAAACTGCTCATGCTAAAGGCGACGCAATCTTTAAAAAATAGTCATTTTTAAAGTTGTAAGTAAGACTGTAAATTTCATACTCTTGCGATTTATAGTACAAAGTTCGTTACAGTACAGTGTTAATTCGCTGTACTGATAACGAGTTTAAACCCCAAAAAGTGTTGTCCCCTAAACTAAAGCCCTTAAACTATATTATTTACAAGCCATTGATCTCGAGTAATTTTATACAGGCAATGCTGTTGAAGTTTATGAGCGTGTGGTATTTTTGGGTGATCGAAGTAAAAATTTGTATTTTGCATTTGAAGACGTTTCATGACTTTAATCGAAGCAAGGTTTAAAACTGAAGCAAATGATACTATTTCAGTAAACCCAAGTTGATTAAATCCAACGCCAAGTGCCGCTAAAGCCGCTTCAGTTGCGTAACCGCTCCCCCAATACTTATCAGAGAGACGCCAACCAATTTCAATTGGTGCGGGGAATGGTAACTCATAATCAGGCCTATTTAATCCGACAAAACCAATAAATTTACAAACATCTGGTATTTCGACAGCCCAGAATCCCCAGCCATTATCGGATAGACGCTGTTGAATCTTTTGTGCAAGTTCATTGCTTTGTTCACTATTAAGCGTGTTTGGATAAAATTCCATAACAATTTTATTTGAGTTTAACTGAGTAAAATAATGAAAATCAGTTAATTGCCATTGTCGTAATAATAAACGATCTGTTTTGATTTCAATGATGCCAGTCATAATCCCGTCCTGGTCAATTTTGCTCAATTATTGTTCTGCTAACGTGGCAAGTTCATTAATTAAATTAACCATTAACTTTTCACCGTTAATACTCATGTTTTTGCATAAAACATCAAGATCACGCTCACCATCAATTAAACGTTTAATATTACCGCCCAGCAAACGCATATCACCCGATGCATTCGTCATTTGCTCAGCCATCATACTTAATGATTGTAGCGCCTGTACATCACCTTTATTTGCAGCATAAATCATGTGCGCAATACCCGGTGCTGCCATTGCAGGGTTTGCTTCAGTAGGTTTGGGTAAAGTTGAAGGATTTTGAAGTCCCTGTAATATGGCAGTAATGATTACCTTATCTTCTTCGTCAATATTATTAGTGATACTCATTTCACGTTGACCTTCAATTATTGCATCAATGGCAATAACCAGTTCGTGCCAGTTTTGCTGTGTAGCAAAATCCAGCATGGCTTGTAGTGCCGGTCGTTCTTGTGGATTCTGGCAAGCTTTAACAACTTGTATAATTAAAGGTGCATGAGTTTGTCTAATTTGTTGTGCTTTATCGGGGAGAATTGTCATAATTATTTTATTTTTCGATAAGCTTGTGCACAAGATGCACAAATACAAGCTTTATCATTAAATTTAGTTGAAATACCAGTAACTAAATCAATTGGAAAAACATACTCGGTATTATTACACCAACAGGGCTGTTGAGACATTTTATTCTCAGCACTATTTTGACATGCGTTATCATCCCCACATAGCGGACATTTTGTTTCATCGATAATCTCATTCATAATTAACGAGTATTTTTATGGTATTTTTCCATATAGACAAAAGTAATATTGTTTTTTGAT
>JBGMQW010000330.1:0-2737 GCA_048060815.1 Thiohalomonadales bacterium
TGATAAAGAACGGCCGGGCTAACACCCAGCCGTTTGGCAATTTCATCGACCGACACCCCATGATATCCACTGTCTGCAAATAACACTTTTGAGACAGCCAAAATGGAAGCACGACGCTCTGCTGGTTTCAGTCGTTTCGTCATTTACTATGCCGCTTTTTGTATAATGAATTGAAATTCGCCATTCTGCTCAACAGACTCCAATAAAATATTACCGGTTTGTTTACAAAAAGCAGCGAAGTCTTTTAACGCACCCGGATCAGTCGCTTTTACTTTAATCACCTGACCAGCAACCAAATCATTAATCGACTTTTTTGCTTTCAAAATAGGCAGTGGACAACTTAAACCACGAGTATCAAGCTCGATATCAATATTTTGCATAATATTACTCCTGTATAATTCATTAAATTAGTGAACGTTCACTAATTTAAATCAATTATGCAACAATGTCAATATAAGTTGATACTTATATAAATCTCTAAATTGTTCATGATTCAAGGATCGCACCTGATTTCTATAAATAATTACACATACTTGCATTAATTAGAAGTTTCTATAATTATTATTTATGACTCCGCTAACCGAAATTATCATTGATTCTGGAAATGCTGATCGTATTTTTTCTGTGTTTCAGCTTAAACGTTTGCTTGGTGGTAGCAATGCTCGTCGTTATCCTGTTCATCCATTTACTTTAGCTCAACAAAGGAATTGATGTCGGAGTGATTTAAAATTCACCAACTCATTCGTTTAAAATTAGGTGAGCAATTTTAAATCACTCCGCCCCTTACCCAAAACTTAATCTGTCCCTGATTGAATTTTTGTCGAGATACGAAATGCTCTTTGTAATTCATATTCATAAGCGCCTGAAAATACGGTCATATCATCTTCTCCGACCTTCATATTGGATTCATGACTAAGCGAAGTACCAGTCACAAAAAAGACTATAGTTTCTTTTGTTATTGGACTATATCGAAGTTGGGTTGAATACCCGGGTTCAAAACCGCCATGACTATAAAATGCTTTATCATTTATTAAAGCAGTTACAATTCCTAATTTGTAGTGACTGTCCACAACTGGTGAAGTTAGTAATGTTTCAAGCAAAGCATCATCCATAAATGTTTTATTTGTAAAAATAGCCTGTATGAAAATAGCCAAATCGTGCAAGCTACTAATCATTTGCCCATCAGCAAAAGGTGTTGTTTTTACTATATCATGGGTATCTAGCAGTTCCACTACCCCTTCCAGGGCTCCATAACCATGAACATATTCCAGGTAATGATTTTTCTCTGACAAATGAAATGTATCGTTTAATCCTAATGGTTCTATAATTAATTCACGAATGTTTGTCGCAAAAGGTTTATTTGTTGCTTCATTTATAATTAATCCCATTAATACATAATTTGTATTGGAATAGTAATACTGTGTTCCGGGTTCCGATAATAAAGGTAAATCAAACACATATCGTAAAACGTCAAGCTCAGTCCATGGTTGACCTGAATCTAAAATAAATTCATCCTCTAAAAAGTCAGCAATGCCGCTGGTATGACTCAGTAATTGCCGAATCGTTATAACATTACTTTCGGGAATATGGTCGGTAATTTCAGTGGGTAACCATTGTTGTAACGTATCATCGAGACTAAAAGCACCTGCCTTTGCCAGTTTAACACTGGTCACTGCAACAAATGTTTTTGTAATACTACCAATATCAAACCGCGCATTGTTTTGAATTTTAATTTTAGTTGCAAGATTAGAATAACCTTCAGCAAGCTGAATAATACAATTATTTTTTTGGTAATAAAGTCCCGCCGCTGGCAGTGCGTTATTTGTGGCACGTTGTACTATTTTTTTAAAATTTGATTGATTCTTTTCATTACAATCCGAAAATACATTCCCTGAAGAGATTAATATCATTAGCATAAAAGAAATTCGGTTTAATAAATACTTCATCAAGTATTCTCCTTATTGAATAAACAGTCTCCACCTAAACAAAAGTGTGTTAAACCTAAATTTAATTGAATGAAAGTACATTGTCTGTTTACTACATGTATCAAATTGTAATTCAATGTAACAAACCTGATCTGCGCATAAGCAGATCGTGGTCTAATTTTGGTCACTAATCTTGTGGAATACTATTAGGAGTCATATAAAATAATGACTTGCTAGTCACATCTAAGCGCGCTTTGAATGAAATTTGGAATTTTATAACAACATGAAAGTAATAGACTGGTTAGCAATACTCTGTGAATAGATTAATTTCTGATAGTTCAACTTCATAAACAGTGTCAATTGCTTTCGGCATTTTTAGAAAGTCCCGCCAACCTTGAAATGCTTTTTTTATGGTGTTTAAATAAAAACGGCCATCGGCTTGATTAACCCATGTACTTTTGTTTAATTTAATTACTTGTACAACATTAGTTCGATCGACAATAAGTTCTACATCGGTTCCATTAATAACCATTAGATAGCGATCGCTTTCTTCAAACTTTTTTATGTCATTTAAAATTTTATCGCATTGCGTTGCAGAAGTTGCAATAAGGCTTAATGAATTTGCAATATATTGTTGATAACGAACAGTATCATCACCGGCGGATATATAACACACTTGTTGATAATTATGAGCTTCATGTTGATGCACCGCATTATCAACATACGAAAATTTTAGACTTATCCCTGTCGCTGAACTCATGAATTTGTTACACCCAGATTGTTTAATTAAAGATTTTCAAGGGGCCAGACTC
>JBGMQW010000331.1:0-2720 GCA_048060815.1 Thiohalomonadales bacterium
CTCTTTATCTAACTTTACCCAGGAGTTTTCACCTTCTAAAAAAGCACCTTCTGTAGGTATAAATATTTTCTCGTTTTTTAGCAATTGATACAAATGCTGAAAGATATCCCGATTTAATCTCATTTGAGTCATGAGCCTGAACAACTCCTATTGTTAAAACAAAAGTAACTATCGCAGAAAATAATAAAATAATTTTATGTGTCTATTTTTTTAAAACTACCTGGAACTGAATTGCTTTAGTTTTTCTGATAATTGTTTCTGGTTG
This sequence comes from Thiohalomonadales bacterium, assembly GCA_048060815.1. GTDB lineage: Bacteria > Pseudomonadota > Gammaproteobacteria > UBA6429 > Thiohalophilaceae > CAYQUC01. The sequence continues at coordinate 266 of JBGMQW010000331.1, forward strand.
TTAAACTCATTTATTCGCAATACCTCTTTACCATTATTAACCAGTATTAGTGTCGGGAATTTTTTAACTCGATAATTAAAAAACGCATTATTGGTTGTATCAATTTCTATTGGATGAATAATGTTATACTTTTTTTTGTATTCCTCTAATTCCTTTTCGCCAGTCCATAACCTGGATGCGATTCCAACCCAATTGAATTGAGGGAATTGTGGGTATAAGGCATTTATTGAATTTTGAGCAGTAACACACTGCTTACTCATGGCAGTCCGAGATTCTTTTAAATACCAGTCACACCAGGTTGCAACAAAAAACAGTACCGTCGGTTTTTTGTCGATATGTTTGATTACACGCTGTGATTTAGAATCAGAAGAAGGCGATAAAGAAATATCAGGTAAAGTGATTGGTTTATTTGTTATTACTAATTGTATTTTTTTATCAAGTGCTTTTGATGCTTCGAACCCCGTATGAACAATATTACCTTTTTTATCGATTAGTACATGATACGGTGTACCAACCAGGTTAAATGCTTGCGCTAATTTTCCTGACGTATCAATAGCAATGGGCATTGTTAATCCAAACTCATCTTTTGTATCATGAACCTGTTTAACACTGTCATTTACACCTAAATTAACCGCGATAACTTTAATTTTTTGTCCGTATTTTTTTTGAATGTCCTGAAAATGGGGCATTTGTTTACGACAAGGTCGGCACCAGGTTGCCCAAAATTTTAAATAGACAGGCTGATTACCTTTAAATTGACCAAGACTAATCGTTTCACCACTTAAGGTTGTAATAGGCAACGATAATACTTTGGAGCTGATAGGGGATGCCTGTGTTATTCCGCATAACATGCTGAACAAAAATAGTATTTGAATTAGGTATTTCATCGGTAATCGTTCCTTAATTTTAGTCACAAGCGGCCATCACTCGAGCAGGGCCTCCTGTGCCCCCAATATGTTTAAGCCCCCCTACCATTAAATAACATTTGTCTTTTTTTCTGTACGCTTCAGCTAATTCTGTTAAGTTAGCCAGACTTTCAACGACTAAAATATCACGTTGGTATAAACGAACATGGGCTTGCCAGGCTTTAGTCCAATTATCATCGATTCCTTTTGCCCCTTCACCCGAGTCAGTACTCCAACTGTCTGCTGCAATACCGGAAATTGTTACACCCTTACGATCCATTATCTCAATTAACTTATCGATAGCCTCTGGAGTGAACCCTGGATGATTTAAATCATTAACATATTTGGAAGTAGCCCAATCCTCGATACCGTCATAGTAAAACTGATCCCATCCAACTCGGGCAATCACCCAGACACCATCTTTAATCTGATCCTCAACACCAGCAATATCAGAAGCACGTACTGTCGCTTGTGATGCGTTTGAGAAATCCGTTACCGCAATATCAGGACTGGGTACACCACCATTTTTTGCTAGTTCTTTTTTAACTCGATCTGAAACGTCGATAAAAACTATTTTTCCGGTAAGTTGTTCCGTTGTTAATTGATCGGCGGATTTACGTTTGTTATTAGGGTTTGAGCCGGGTTCAAGACTAGCGGCATTATTAACGTAATGATTTGTACTATCCAGATGCGTTCCATTGTGTTCCTCAATTAAAATAGACTTAGAATCAAAATAACCATCACTGGTAACAAATTTAACAGTGGGATACAAAATTGCTTGCTGATAGAAACCTGCAATAGGTGCACTTTGGGCAATCGGTTTTGACAAATCCGGAAGTGGTTTTGTAATATCATTTGGATTTAGTTTAGGCTTAAAAGTGGGTATTGCGTGAGTCAGATCAATAAACTTCATATCGGCCCATGCAGATTCAAGCATTAGGCAACTTACAAAAAGTGTTAATAATATTCGAATTATGCTCATTAATATATCCTTGATTTAGTTAAGATTTAGTTAAGTATCAAACCCAATTCTACTGAATCCGAATATAAGCGTTATTTAATTTAACTGACAAATATATTATATTTTTGTGATAACGCACTAATAAATAGCATTATTTATGATTTATTATGGTATTTTACTAATATTACCAACCTATCGGTAACTTTCCCAAGGATCTGAAGTTGAAATGGATAATTTCTATAAATTTGACGATATTAGCTATAACCCTCATACCCGAGAGCTTATAAAACAACGTGAATCAATTTATTTGCGACGCAAAGTATCTGAAGTATTAGATATATTACTCAAAAATCGACACCGCATTGTTGGGCGTGAAGAATTATTAACATCTATTTGGCGAGAGGGGGCGATACGTGAAAATTCTCTTTTGCAATGTGTTCGCGAGCTACGGCAAATACTAGGTGATAATGTACAACAACCAAAATACATAAAAACCTATCATACTAATGGTTATCAATGGATCGATACACATATTGCAATTATTGAAACTGACAACAATACTGCTCTCGAACAAGTTACAACGAATATA
>JBGMQW010000332.1:0-2714 GCA_048060815.1 Thiohalomonadales bacterium
GGTTATAGGCAACAACGGCCATTGCATTTATTTCTTTAAGCGTAGCTAGTTTATTTTGAGCATCAAAGTCATATGTATAAGAGTTGACCTTATTGATGAGTAGCGAAAATGGTGCGCGTAAATGCGATAGCAAAAATTCATGGTATTGCTCTACCATTTCTACATCCATTGTCACGCCTTCATTAACCATAACCTCGGCAATATTATCGTCAAGAATGATTATTTTTGCAAAAGGTAGTTCATGTAAGTCCATGTTTGATCCCTGATTGACTGTATTGTTTGTATATGAAATATAGCGTTCGAGCTGAAGGGCGACGCGATTTTTTGCAGGATGAAAAAATCGTGAACCTTTTGAAAGTCCCTGTGGATGAGAATTGTATCCATCCTATATTTATATCAGTGTAGTTTTAAAGCCTGGAGCATTTCCCGGCTATTCCAGCATCAAGCACATCACCACTTCTCGTAAAGACTGCGCTTTCTCCATTAGACATTACAATAACTTTGTTGCCATCCAGCTCATACGTTCCAGGAATTTCGCTACCGAAAGCAATTATATATACTTTCCCTCCACTTCTGAAATCCAGCGCATCGTAAATACAACCCTTACCTCCAAACTTCCCAATTAACTTCGTTGAACCTGAATCTTCTCTAGTACTATCCAACCTTGTCAATGAAAGTACCTTACCTTCGAAATCCAACTCAAGCGTGCCATTCTCTAAAAATTTGGGTGTAACAGAAAATTTTCTCTCATCTGGATATGTAATTATTACCTTTCCATCTTTTGACATAGCCCAGCTAGAAGCTGCCGAACCATAGCCGCTTCTTGTTATGGTTAGTTTGCCATTCTCAAAAAACTCATAGACTATATTTTTTGGATCTTCCCATTCACCCAGAATTTGTTCTTGTGGCTTTTGTGTACACGAAGTCGTAAGCAAGATAGTAAAAATTGTTCCCAATAGTATGGCAGTCATGTTTTTCATATCACATGTGTCCTTTTTAAGTTGTTGGTCATATACGTAAGTAAATGACCATTTTTTATTGATCGAAATAAGTATACTCTCGGTGGGCATATATAACCAAATACTAAAAGACTGGAAAGGTGGCGGATTAATCTTCAATCGTTTGTTAGTTTGATGTTTTAAGATGACAGTCGATATTATGTAGCGCATCAACAGTCATGGTTTATAATGAAATAAGATTGCGGATATCTGGTGGCAGTATATCTATTTATAAGAATTTTAACGTTGTAAATAACCGGCTGAAAATGAAGCACAGCGGAATTTGTAGTCCTAGTTAATTTTCCTTGTTATGTTTTATCTCTACAATCACATAACTCCCTAGAACCGCTACAGAACCGATAATTGGCTACACATTTCCGATTGCTTTAACCACGATATGATTAGGGAAACGCTGAGTTAATCAGAGTCTCCTAAGGCAAACTCACCTGGCTTTTGTAAATCCTAAATGTCTCCGCCGTACTCGCTGCTTCAAACTGGCTTAACAAAATACCGCCATTCAATCCACTATAAGTACCACAGGCGCCATTGTGTGTGCCGTTATCTCCATCGATGCGCGCCACTTCGACCAGTTGGCCATTACTACGGCGTAACTGGTTACTGTTGATATCACTAAATTCATACACCCGACAACCGTTGTAACGATTACCTGATGTGGTATCCACCAGTGTTACTATTAAAAACGTCTTACCATTTTTTTCTAGCAGCGCCGGCGCCTGATAATGATCATCACCGGTAGCGGCTTGCGCATCCGCCGGTGTTAATAAACGTCCAAGGTATTCCCAGCTTGCAGCACTGGTCATGTCGCACGGAGTGTTGCAACGAAAATAAACCAGGTATTCGGTAATCGGTATGCTTATGGCATCGGCACAGAAAATAGCCAGATACACCGCACTGTTCGTTGCATGCAAACCCGGCTCGGCAAACACGCATAAATTTAAATCTGTCAGGTTAGCCCCTCCCAGTGATTGAGTTAAATCCGTGTTTAACTGGATCGCCGGCATGCCACCGGTGGGTGAATACACCGGTGCACCGGTATTGCTACCATCCGATTGCAAACCTGCACCACCAAATAACTTAACCGGTATCGCCGTGGCTAATTCCAATGGCGTTGGGGCCATCTTCATAGCGATCCAGCTGTGGTCAGCAAAAAAAGAGGTTAAATTTGCATTGAGATACTGAAACCAGATTAATTTCCAGCGCTCCGCTACCGGTGCGGAAGGATCATAAATTAATGAAGAAGTTTCACTCTGCCAGATACCCTGACTATCAGCAGGAATATCGGCCGTAGGATGCGATTCTGTCATCGGCCCCACCGATGTTTCCACTTTAGGCGCCACCACTACACCGGCATCCTGCCAACTGATACCATTATCATCGGAATAGGCCAGGCGAACAGATACCGCCCAGTAAACCGACGACACATAATAAATTGACGTATCTACTGACGAATAACTCATCCACAAACTATCCGTGCCAGGGTCACGAGTCACCGAAGGATCAAAAATACCCAGATCGCCTGCACCACTAATTGTTATTCGCTCGGGTGTAGGTGCAGCAGCCGATGAAGAAGAACCACCGTCACCGCAGGCAGTTAAGAAAAAGAGCAGAAACAAGGTTGTAAGGAGTGTTTTCATTTTATTGTCTCAGTTCGCTAGTTAAAACTATGCACTTTAGTGCAAGGCTTTAGCTGCTACA
>JBGMQW010000333.1:0-2712 GCA_048060815.1 Thiohalomonadales bacterium
TCGCGTCCGTCGTCTTCAGTAATTGTGTAATTCGCAGCTGCAAAATCAGGAGACAGCGTCATTAAAAACAAAAAAGCGTAAGCTGATCCTTCACTAGCACTCAGTGTACTAATTAGACACATCCCCGATAAAATAAAAAGTAAACTATAGTGAAAATTAAATAAGCGTTTCTTCATTGCTAAATTTTAATATATCTAACATATAATGGCTATAACGCGATATCTGATAGATTAGATTTGATCTAAATTTTTTTCATCCCAAATCGATTTATCATCAAGTTAAGTTTCAACTGGAAAGAAAAGCGTTTGAACCGCTAAAAACGCCAAGGAAAAAATTAAAATATTCTTTTGTTTTTATTTTGACATTCTCTTATACACAGCGAGCGTGAGTGTAAATAAAGGCTTTTGATTTTTCTTTGCGCCCTTGTCGTCTTGGCGGTAAAATCTTTTGACTTTATGTAACAAAGGACAGCACAATATTGAATAATCTTAAAATACAGATACACGCTGAATAGTTACTAAAAATGAAAATAGTGTTTAGTGGTAATTAAACTTTTATCATCATATCGTTTTGTCAATTTAGAATTAACAACTCCACAGTTTTTAACCCTTTGTATTGATTTCGAGTGGTTACATGTCGTTAGTTGTATATTATTGATACACTCAAAATACAATTAGAAACAACAATATCGTTGACCGTAACTAGTTTCACATGCTGTTATAGGCAGTGGATTAATTAGCAAATTTTTTAATTCACAATAATAACAAAACATGGAATTCAACACTATGGAGCAGGACAATGCAAATTAGAGTAATCAAAAAATATCTTAAGAAGGCAATTTTATATTTATTGGCCTTGTTATTGATACCAATGCTTTCAACCGCATCAACACAAGGACAGCAAAATAACAAAGCTCAACTCGCACTGCTCGCCCGAGGTGACAGTCAATTATTAAATTTGTCCGCCGACCTTTGGGCGTTAGACGAATATGTATATCAAACTACATTTAGTCGTACATGCGGAGCAGGTACCGGCATTCAAATTTATAAACCTTCAACAACACTCGAAAATGTTGTTAGTACAGATAAAAATAACACCATGTCACCGCCTAAAACACCGCAGCTTGGATTCATTCCTTCTGTTTTAGGCAGTGATGCTCGAGATGTAAAGGTTGCCAATATGAACAGTGGCAGGATATTGATTCATTCTAATGAACCCTGTCGTGATGGTGGTCTTGGTGGATTCGAAATATGGAATGTGGAGTCTCCAGAAAACCCTGTACATTTAGCTCACATTCAAGTCGATGATGTCAACGCGACGTTGCGAAATATAGGGGCAGTTGATGTTGGCATTCATAATCTGTTCTTATTTTCTAAAGATGAAAAAGATTATGTGGCTGTTGTGGCTAATTCTGTCTTTGGCAACTTGCAAATATTCAACATCACGGATCCGGTTAATCCAACACTGGTGAGTAGTTGGGGGACCGAGGAATTATGCGACTTGCCTAAATGCAGTGTCGATCCTAAAAATGAAACCGATCTCAGCGTTATTATGGATACCATGAATATTTGGAATAATACTGGATTTGGAAATTTACAATTTCGCAGTTTGCACGATGTTACTATTAATAATGATGCTACCCGTGCGTATTTAAGCAATTTTGATACAGGCCTGGTGTTACTTGATTTGAGTGACCCGACAAATCTGAAGGTAATATCAGTCGCATTAGATCTTACTGCCGATGGTGATCAAGAAGTCAATAGTCACTCAGCTTGGCCAAATGAGAATGGAGACGTAGTTGTGGAAACAAATGAAGATTTTTCTGCATTTGAAATCATTTTTACAATTGACAGTGGTGCAAATTCGGGTGAATACGCTGCTAATGAAGGACTTCTGACTACTCGTGGCATTAATACTTTACCGAACAGTACTATGCAGGGTTTAACAACTTATGTTGGCTCTGCGTGTACTGATAGTACACCCGTTCCTGTTGGAACAGGAATTGCAGTCATACAACAGGATGTTTGCCGATTTAGTGAGATAGCACAAAATGTTATGGCTGCTGGTTATACTGGTATGATTGTATTTAACCAAGCATCACGTGGTGACAAGCTACCACTAATGTTCGACAATTTTCAAGATATTCCAGGTATTTTTGTAGGGCACTCTACTGGCTTGGCTATCTTTAATGCCACCACAGCTGCTGATATTACAGTTGGCGATAAAAGCGTCAGTATATCAGCGAAATCCGTTGCGAATGGTTGGGGTGGTGTGCGTATTTGGGATTATTCCGATCCTGAAAATCCAGTAATCGCCTCGACATTTGATACACTTTGTAGTGCCCATCCAACGGACCTGAGTTGTGACCCAGAGGGTAACTACACGGTGCATAATGTCATTGTTGAAAATGATAAGGCTTATATTTCCTGGATGGCTGAGGGTGTCCTGGTTTTAGATATTTCAGATCCATACTATCCGGTAGAAATTGCACGTTTTCACGGTGAAGGAGTTCAGTTTGAAGCGGCAAACAATGGTATTCAGGATGTGTGGGGGATTTATAAAGAAACAGATAAAGATCTTATTTATATTTCTGACACCAATGGCGGCTTATACGTACTTAAACTGCAAGAATAAATTGAATAGATAGCAGATGATATTGATCATTCTGCCATTCTTGTTCTCTTGTTTGTTAATCTTATGTTTGGTACATTT
>JBGMQW010000334.1:0-2706 GCA_048060815.1 Thiohalomonadales bacterium
ATGCTGTTACGGTACAGAATAGCCAGTGATGTTAGAAACTCGATAATACCCACCTCCGATAAACTGCTGTAACCAGATACGAATCGTACTAGCCGGGGTATTTGAGAAGTAAGTATAAGACAGCTCATTTGTAGCAAGACGTTGTAGTACAACAGTGCCATTTTTTTCGATAACCCAGGTTACATTGTCTCCCAGATTACCACTACGGGTGACCAGATAGTTAGGGTCACTAGTCAGTGTATAAGAACCAAAACTTGCGTTCACGACAAACTCAAGTGTATTTGATACGGTAACAGTTTGTGCATTGATTACCTGAGTTAACCATACACGATAACTACTACCTGCTAAAAATCCTGGATAAGTGTAACGCAAACTGGCACTGGCATTTTGTTGTAATACAATAATACCGTTTTGCTCAATGACCCAACTAACGGGATCAGTTAGCGTTCCATTTCGTGTAACATCATAATTATTTGAAAGGCTAAGATTGTGGGAAAATACTGGAGTTCCGGGTGTATAGTGAATGACGTTTGAAATAATTTCATAAGCACCATTATTAAATTGTTCTAACCAGACACGATAATAGCTGTCCTGAATATTATTAAAATATGTATATTCAAGTTCATTTGCTGCATTTCGGCGTAATACTTCCAGACCATCTTTTTCGATAACCCAGGTTACTGCTTCACCTAATATTCCATTACGTTGAACCTTGTAATTTGTTGCTAGAGTGAGGTTGTGGCTTGAAACAGGAGTACCCGGTTTGTATTCAACAACGTTAGATGCAGCTTGTGTTCCTACGGCTAGCCAAACTCGGAAGTTGCTGCCATTACTATTTATAAAATAAGTGTAGGTCATTTCGGAAGATGCATTTCTAACAAGAACAGTTGTACCATCTTTTTCAATTACCCAATTGACATTGTCACCCAGTTTTCCGGTTCGGCTTAGTTGATAATTGTTATTAACATTTAGAGTATACGATGTTGCTACAGGAGGTTTAGCATTGTTGTTAGAAATGTTAACGCTATAATCTTCGACTTCACCATAAGTAAATGAACCACATGCTGATGCCGGTGTATATGACATTATAACACGCAAACGGGTAATTCCCGTTAATGCTGTAGTTGGTATAACTAATTGGTCGAGTATGTTTGTTTGAGACGAACGTGTTAATAACAGTTCATTCGCGGTGAATATGCCGTCCTGGTTAAGATCAATCCAGATTTTCCACCTTTCAGTATAACTTGCCGATGAAAAACCCGGGTTTAAGGCTACAGCATTTGAACCTTTATTTAGATCAATGGCAGGATCCAAGGTGAAATCAGCATAACCGTTATTTGAACCTGATGTTTTTGTTATGGCATTTAATGTAACAGAATCAATCCATTCAAAATTGGTATTGTTACCTTGTGCCGTGCAGTAAGTTACCGGAGCATTAGGATCGGGGACACTGTAAGTTACCTTGTTTGAGACAATTGCATATTGGTTGTTAATGAATTGTTTTAACCAGATACGATACTGGCTCCCCGGAGTATTATTAAAATAAGTATAATTTAATTCATTAGCCGCATATCGTTGTAAAACTATAACGCCATCTTTTTCAATAACCCAGGTCACTGGATCGCCAATGATGCCGGTTCGTGTTACAATAAAATTATTATCGACAGTTAAATTAAAGGGTAAAATTGCGGTGTTGGTATTAATAGTATAATCTTCGACTTCACCATAGGTGAATGTTTCACAGGGTGTAGCGACTGAACCATATTTCATTGTGACGCGCATTCGAGTTGTGCCATTTAATGCAGTAGTAGGAATAATAATAGTTCCATTAAGCACGGCGTTTGCGTTCCCCGAATAGACAGATTCTGTACTTTCAAAAACAGAATTCTGATTAAAATCAATCCACACACTCCAGAATTCATTGAAACCGTTGCCAGTAAATCCAGGGGTTAAAGTCAATGTTGATGTGGTATTGAGCGGGATAGTTGCACCCGTACTGAAATCACCATAACCATTATTATTGCCCGATAACTTTGAATAACTATTTACTTGAACCTGATTTATCCATTCATAAGTTGAGTTCAATGCAGTGGAGTTACAGTAAGCGGCCCAACTATACGAAGGAAAGATGCTTAGTGCCAACCATAGTAAAAAAATGCGTATAAGACGTGAGACTATTTTATCGGAAAAATTCATTTGCTATACCCTTGTAATAGTTGATAGTTGTTCATGCAATTAAAAAATTGTGCGTTATTGTGCTTTAATTTCTAATTTTTTATTCGAGCTTAGTAGGTATAGTACAGTCTTAATGCAGATAGAAATAAAAAGACAGATTACGATTTAATTATTTTATTTTTGTGATGAAGTCCATGTATTATGGCCTATATGATAGATAGTGTTATTTTTTAAAAGGAAATTGCCTGGTAAAATTCAGTCTGGAGTAAACAGGTTATGGCAAGACCCTTAACCGTATTATTTTAATTTATTATGCTTGTATTTGATAAAAGTTTTAGAAATAATGCTCTTAGAAGTATAAGTTATATATATGTAACCAAATTAGTATTGCATTAAGAAAGTTAAGCTTATTTAAAAAAAGAGTATTCTTGTATGATTAAAAACTATTTTAGGAAGAATTTTGCAATCGTATTATATTGTAGTTTGAGTTATTCAAATATCAATGCTGTGACATTAGAATTTCCTGTTTAT
>JBGMQW010000335.1:0-2697 GCA_048060815.1 Thiohalomonadales bacterium
TAGTCCCTGATGATATTATTACTGCCATTATCAACAATTCCAGCAGCGTTTTCTTCGAGCTCGTTATGATTCACAATATTACCACTGGCTTCTGACCATTGTTCAAAGGGCATAACGCAATCTCCAGTAACATTAATGCCACATAATTTAATGCCCGCACTACCAGAGTTTTTCACTTTATTATTGATGATGATGTTTTGATCGCCCTGGATCTGAATGCCATCAGTACCACTACCGTCGACTTTGTTATCCGCAATAATGGAACCAGTCGAATTACTATCTGCGGTTTCCTGAATGATGACTATGCCAAGCCGTTTGGCATTGGTCACTTTGTTGTTGTTAATCTGTGAATTACTGGTTGGCATATGAATATGATCTTCATAACTACCTTCAAAGAAATTGCGAGTGATTACTGATCCAGTTGCTTTAAAAACAAGTATGCCGCGTGAACCTGGACTGGTAGGTTCTAAATCAGGCCCCACTCTATAACGAACGATTGTGCTTTTACGCAATGTCGCATTAACCGCAGGTGGCCCAACAAAAACACCTATCTCACGTTTGAGAGAATTGGAATCCGGGTGCTTTATACGCAATTTTTCAATCGTAACATCGGCTGACCAGACATCAAAAATAATATCTGCTGGTACCCCGGCAGGACGCATTCCCTTACCACCGGCTGATACCACAATGGTATTCTCACTACCCTGACCCGAAATAGTAATACCCGGTTTGGTATTTGGGTTTTTCGGTCCGCCAATGCTGACGTTTTCAACATAGGTACCAGCAGCAACATGAATGTCATCGCCCGGAGAGGAAATATCGACGGCTTGTTGGATGGTGGCACAAGGGCTGTGCTCAAGACATTCTTGTCCCGTTGCCCCGGAACTAACGAATAAATTAGCTGCAGTAGAGACCTGGCTAAAAGCCAGAAGTGAGAAATAAGCTACGATTTTAATTTTCATGAATTATGCTCCCTGATTTTTTTCTGTTTATTTAATTTTACCTTATGTAGAATTAAATATAGTTACAAATAATATAACTCGTTTCATTCATTAGTAAACTGTAGTCGCCACTCTTCCGGAATCGGTTTTGTCTTTTGAGTTTTGTTATCGAAGCAAACTAAAACACTTTTTCCCGAGGCTACCAACAGATCAAGATCCTTCTGTTTTTTTATCACATTGTAGCATAATGTGAAACTTTTGATTCCAATATTCTCAACTGATGTTTCCACGATTGCTTTATCATGCAATAGCAAGGGTTGTTTATAATCTATCTCATTACGAGCTAAAACAAATCCAGCAGTTTTCCAATCCCATTCAGAACCGATTGTCTGAGTGAACCACTCTATACGAGCTTGTTCAAAATACTGCAGATAGGCGGCGTTGTTGACATGACCCATCGTATCGATATCATTATAACGAATGTGAATAATAGTAATGTGTTTCATCTTAAATTAAAAAGCAATCCCGGGTAATGTGTAACAATTTTTACCGTTATTTTTGGATTGGTACATTGTATTATCAGCTTCATTAATTAGTCCATCAGAATCACTCGCTGATTCCGGAAATTTACTGATGCCAATGCTGGCTGTAACTGATAAAGTTATCTGGTTAAAATTAAAAGGAGAAGATATCTCCTGGATTAATTTTTCTGAAAAATTTTTAATATGTTCAATACCGTACATATTATGAAGTAGTAAACCAAACTCATCTCCACCGAGTCGTGCGATAATATCGCTCGCACGTGTTTCTGACTTTAAACGTTGAGCAATTACTTGCAAAGTTTTATCCCCGGCTTGATGACCATAAGTATCATTAATATGTTTAAAACCATCCAGATCGATAAACATAACAGTGAATTCATAATCATATCGTCCAGATTCCAGAATTTTTTCGTCAAGTCGTTGAAAAAAATAATTGCGACTCACTAGATCAGTTAAGTCATCATGGTTAGCTGCATAGGTGGTTTTTTTCAATTCTGTTTCAAGTTCACGTGTTAATACGTGCAAGCGCCGAATTAACACCAGGTAAAATAACGGCAGCACAATTATTCCGATTAAAATCCCAATTGCAGTGGGTATATTTTGTTGCCAATATGCACTTAAAATCAAAACAAAACTAAATTCAAAAGTAGTGACAAACAATGTAAATAATAATAGTTTGGTGCCAAAGCGCATTCCATTACCAACGATAACCCACAAATAAAGTGGGAAAAAAGTGGTACCATATGCATCACTGATAAATAAAGCATAAGAAACAACGCTAATATCAAAAACTGCCACAAAATAACGTCGCCATAAATAATGCTCTGGAAACTTACTTACTGTAAAACTCCAGACAGATGAAATGACAAAGATACTACCAATGAAAATTGCAAGATAAAGTGAAGTTATATCAAGGAAATATAAACCGGAATAAACAACAAAAGCGATAGCACTGATAACAACACGTGCAATCGATTGAGAATATTCCTCAATGTTTTTGTGTTTTTGCCGAATACTAAGTGTCATTAAAACCAATTCACGTCAAGTTGCCTTACTACTTCAGGAAATAGATACCATTAGTATCGGAACATGGCTGCATTTTATTAACTTAAAATAGATAAATGTTGACTGGTTTATTCATCAATTTCTGCTTTAGCCCTCTTTTTTTGGCATACTTAATTTAGAGGTAGTTACCGTTCCTTGTGCATGTTTGT
>JBGMQW010000336.1:0-2693 GCA_048060815.1 Thiohalomonadales bacterium
GAATTTGAAAATTTTCCGAGTGATGATGAATTACGTGATGCAACAATGGTTAATCAGGCCATAGAAGAACAGGTGTTACAAAGTCCTGAACAATACCTTTGGGCGCACCGTCGTTTTAAGACACGCCCTGAAGGTGAAAAAGATGTCTACGCAACATAATCACTATGTGGCGTTATAAACTCTTACTCTTTATATTTTTCATACCTCTTGTCATTTATACATTATGGCAAAGCCTTCGTGCATTTGAATTTCGCTATTTTTTACAACGTTTAACTATTTTCTTTTCCAGCAATGTTAAACCAAAAGGGATATGGATTCATGCAGCTTCCGTTGGTGAGGTCAATGCAGTTATTCCTTTAATATTAAAAATACACGAAGAAAATCCAGAACAATCTATCACTCTTACTAGCAATACCGTTACCAGTGCATCCATAGTAAAAAAACAATTACCACAGAGTGTTCAGCACTATTACTTTCCTTTAGATTACAGTTGGGCCGTAAAACGTATTATCAACAAAATAAATCCTAAAACACTTTTTATTGTTGAAACAGAATTTTGGCCAAATCTTTATATCCACGTACACAGAAAAAATATCCCGTTGATTATTATTAATGGCCGCATTTCTGAAAAAACATTACATGCCAAAAACTGGGTAAAAAATATTTATGCAAAAATATTGCCTCTGGTAACAAAAGTCTATGCGCGTTCTGAAACGGATCAATCACGGTTTATGGAACTGGGGTTAAACTCGGATAAAATAGACGTTTTAGGAAACATAAAATTTTCAGCCATTAATGCGCAACAAATTGAAGCGATTAATCTAAACAGATCCTATGTGCTTGCTGCCTCGACTCGTGAAGATGAGGAGCAATTGATCGTCAAAGCATGGCTAAAAGCTCGGCACAATGACAAGCTATTGGTTATTGTTCCTCGACATCCTAATCGGCTAACTGAAATATTAACCCAGCTAAGTCCCTTTAAACTGAACATAGCCGTTCGCAGCAAAAAAGATCCTGTTACAACATCAACCCATATTTATATTGCTGATACCATAGGTGAGCTTAAACAGTTTATTGCAGGAGCAGAATTTGTTTTAATGGGCGGGTCTTTTGTAAAAAAAGGTGGCCACAATATTCTTGAAGTTGCACAATTGGGAAAAGCGGTTATTTTTGGACCGGATATGCGAAGCTTTAAAGATGAAGCAGAACTTTTTTTGCAGTATAAAGTTGGTATACAATGTACTTCCGATGAATTATCTGAAATATTTAATCTATTAATTCTTGATGTTAGGTATAAGCACGACATTGAAAAAAATGCTCTCACTTTAATTGAGAAAAATAAAGATATCATTAATAATTATTACGCGCTAATTCAGCAATATTTTATTAATTGATATCCCACGAGGCCATGACATGACAAAAAAAACTAAAGGCATAATTTTAGCTGGTGGCTCAGGTACCCGCTTACACCCCTTAACTCATTCTTTAAGCAAACAGCTTATTCCGATTTATGATAAGCCAATGATTTATTATCCTCTATCCGTGTTAATGCTGGCGGGTATTCAGGATATTTTAATCATTACGACCCCGCATGATCAGCAATCATTTATTAATTTATTGGGTTCAGGAAACCAGTGGGGTTTGAATTTTTCCTATGAGGTACAACCTAAACCAGACGGCTTAGCACAAGCATTTATCATTGGTGAAAAATTTATTGGTAATGACAATGTTTGTCTGGTCTTGGGCGATAATATTTTTTATGGTCATGGCATGGATAAACTTTTAGACAATGCGAAGACGCAAGAAAAAGGCGCAACGGTATTTGGCTATTATGTCAAAGATCCTGAACGTTATGGCGTAGTTGATTTTGATGACAACGGTAATGCTATTGATTTAGAAGAGAAACCTGAAAAACCAAAAAGTAATTATGCCGTTACTGGCTTATATTTTTATGATAATAACGTTATTGATATTGCAAAAAACATTAAACCATCTCCCCGTGGCGAACTTGAAATCACCGATGTCAATAAAGTTTATTTGGAGCGAAACCTTCTCAATGTTGAAGTTATGGGTCGAGGTTATACCTGGTTAGATACAGGTACTCATGCATCACTATTACAAGCTGCAAACTTTATTCAGGTCATGGAAGAGCGGCAAGGTTTAAAAATTGCCTGCCCTGAAGAGATTGCTTTCAGCAAAGGTTATATTGATGCGAATCAGGTTGAGAAACTTGCCAGCCATTTGTTAAAAAGCGGTTATGGCCAGTATTTGATGGGCTTGCTTAAGTGAGACTATTTCGATGAAAATTATTAACACACATTTACCAGGTGTCATTGTTATTGAACCAAAATTATTCGGTGATAAACGCGGTTTTTTTCTAGAGACTTATCGCGAAGATGTATTGAAAGATGCAGGGCTCAACGTAAGTTTTGTACAAGATAATCATTCGCGTTCGACACAGGGTGTACTACGCGGCCTGCATTATCAACTAACACAAACTCAAGGCAAATTAGTGCGAGTTACAGCTGGTGCAGTGTTTGATGTTGCCGTTGATGTGCGACTTGGTTCTCCAACATTTGGGGAGTGGTATGGCACCCAACTGGATGAAGACAATATGAGCATGATGTATATTCCGCCTGGCTACGCTCATGGTTTTGTCGTACTGTCTGAAAATGCCGATTTCCTATATAAAT
>JBGMQW010000337.1:0-2674 GCA_048060815.1 Thiohalomonadales bacterium
ATAGTGAGACAGTTTAATACTATAAGTAAAGATCTGCCCCCGTGATTTTACGTTCTTAGACTCTGAGTTGATGATTTATAACTAAACTACTTGAATCGTTAGGTATTCGAGTATAGTTCATAATATGAGCTATATGTCACTTCTAGACTTATTCTATAATAGACCGGTAAATAAATGCACATAGAATGATAGATTATTGTATGTGGTCAAATATTGGTTTTATATTAACAAATTCAAATAGTTAAGAATACAAGGAAAGTTGTCCCTGGAGTTGTTAGTGTGACACGCTTGTCTAAACTGCAAGTTAAAACTTAACAACTATCATTCTATTTGTTAAGATCATACGGCTAATAATTATACAATGAACAGGTTTTATTAATGGGTATGTTGAACATTAATAGTCAGTTCTAGATTGCAAAGATCGTTAATAGCAATAACCTAATCGCGTAAATGGAGTTAAGCATGGATTTTAAATCGAATTTTTCGTACACAATTAAATCATCTTTATTTAGATTAAACCTCATTTCATTATTTGCTATTGTTAATTTAACTGCCTGTGGTGGTGGAGGTGGTGGAGGTGTACCTGCACCTGAAGCGCCAGATACTGTCTTGCCTTTTGTCACGGCAACAATTCCTGCATCAGAACAATTTAATACAGGTCCTAACGATTTAATATCGATAAAATTTAATGAATCCATTGATAAAAACATATTAACACCGTCAAATGTACAAATTTACCGATTGGTACAAAATACATTGGGTGAATACATTCGTGACACGAATATTATTGTTTATGTTAAGGATGCTATGAATGCCATTGAAAATTCAACAAAATTGACAATTTCATTACCGAGTAATTCCATGGCTCTGAACAATCGATATGAAATTACCGTTAACGGTATTACTGATACAGCAGGTAATACTATGGTTGATAAATGCCAATGGATCTTTACAACTGGACAAAATCGCATTGAAACAGGTAAAACAGGTTTATGTGGCTCGGCTGCCATTGGTGCGCCTAGTGTACCTCAAAATATTACCGCAATACCGGTTGATAATAATCAAGTTTTATTAAAATGGAAGACACCCATCTTAGGTGTTGGTGGTTTACCGACTCGTTATAAAGTCGATAAAATTATTGGTAATCAACTACCGTATATCGACATCAATCTAAATATTCCTGCAGATACCTTATCGCTATATGATGATAATTCGACTTCAAACGGAGTGCCTCATACTTATCGTGTTACGGCAATTAATGATAAAGGGGATGGCGTAACGGGTAATAGTAATGATGTTACTCCGTTAGCTGCGCCAGCTATAGTGGAATTACAATCACCATCGCCATCTGTGGGTGATAAATTCGGTTTAACTTTTGCTTTTGATTCTACCGGGAATGTATTAGCCATAGCTCATAATAGAAATGACGTTAAAATATATAATCGAATCGATAATGGTTGGAAATTTAGTCAAAGTTTAGCCAGGGGATCAGTGAGTAGTGGGATTTATTTTGGTGCAGCACTTGCGTTTAATCACAATGGTAAAATATTGGCGATTGGTACACTCCAATCCAACGATATACACATTTATGTAAACGAAAACAATAGTTGGAAATTCTCAACATTGATTAGCTCACAAACGCCTGATCCCCGTGTTGGCACGCTGACTGCTGCTTATGAATATGGATTTGGTACAACTTTGGCTTTTAATTTTGATGGTAGCCAGCTTGCGACAAAGAGAGTGATCGTAACAACGATGGACAACATTATATATAAAGTTGTTGGCGTTGTTGATATTTATAATAAAGTTGGTAACGCTTGGCAATATGCTGAACAACTGGCTGTAGACAATAAACTCGATAGAAATCTATTTGGAGATGCAATTACATTTAGCAAGGATGGTACTACACTAGCGATTGGAGATAAATATGGAGATTTAATGTCAGCTCTACAACTTAACTATGGTGGAGCTGTTCATTTATTTAATTCCTCTTTTACAGGTTGGACTCTATCGAAAACAATCATTTCAGATCTCCCAAGTAGTACTGAAGAATTCGGTGCAGTTCTAAGTTTTAGTCCTGACAGTAATACCCTTGCAGTATCAAGTAACCCCATAATTTATGAGACCCCATTTGTATATTTATTCTCTAGAAAAAATAACTGGAATTTGTTACAAAAAATTTCGGACACTCTTTCTACAAGTGACCCTGCGGATCCCAGTGTCGAATTTGGTACATCACACTCATTTAGTGCTGATAGTTCCACCCTTGCGATTATGGGGTTTGGTACATACACTGATTCTACAGTCACTAAATTAGGAGCTGTACAATTATTTACAGTATCAAATTCTGTTTGGAGTTATTCAAAAAATGTTTATTCTACCCAGACCAAATTAAATCATTATTATGTAGGGCATTCTGCCTTTAGTCCTAATGGCAATGCTTTAGCAGTAAGTGACCTTCTTGTCGATATTGTTGTGTCACCAACCTATACTGCAACATCTGCCGGTATAGTTGCTGTTTTCGATTTATCGCAGTAAATTGTACTGAGTGTATGATCAAAATTAATATTCCTTATATTATGATGAGCTTGTTTTCCTTAATTTTCAGAGAACCACTTATCTAATAACGCTTTGTGATGTTTCATGTTTATGCATAAAACAAGGCTAAGGGGTC
>JBGMQW010000338.1:0-2623 GCA_048060815.1 Thiohalomonadales bacterium
GTCGCTGTTGGTGATTCTATTAAATCTATAATTGCAGGTGACGCTATTACCAGATTTGATCCTGCTACCGTTGTCACTGTAAAGACTCTACTGATATTACCAATACTCACGGTAGCTGTGTTAGGAGTGTTATACAAATTGGATGCTGTCACCTGAGCTTTTACAATATCGCCATTTTTAACCGTTGCAGGTGTATTGAGAACACCATTAACGTAATAATCACCATTACTGACTTTAATCGGTGAATCACCATTAAGACCGGCTATTGTAATTGCATTAGAGATAACAACGGCATTTAAAAAAACATCCGTTTGAGCATTAAACGTAAAATCATCAGGATCAATATCGCGATCAAAAGTAGTAACGCTGTAGATGCCGTTAACACCACCTATCGTTAAGGTCACATCAGTTTTACTTGAAGTCGAATTTGATGAGGTCTGCCTTACTTGAATGGATTGACCATTAGTGATATTACCGTTGGCATTCGTAAATGCAGCACCATCAATCGCATAGTCACCACCGATAATGCTAATGGTTGTAGCTGTATCAATACCATCGACCACAATTGAATTTGATACATAAACCTGACTTAGGCTCGCATTTAATTCTTCAGCGAAGAAAAATTCATTTGGTGTTCTATCATTTACTGGTGCGGCTGTACCACTGCCACCGCCTCCACCACAGGCTTGTAAATGTAATAATATCAACGTAATAAATAAAATTCGCAGATTACGAATTTTATTATTGTGAAAAAATACCATGAACGTTTCCTTGTCGTGATTAAAAATCCATTTTCGAATTTTAATTATTTATATGGAGCTTAAGATATCTTAATTTGCTACCGTTAATGATAGTGGTGCAGAACGTGATTCTAATGGAACCGTATCAGTTGCAATGATTACAAATGTGTGAAGTCCATTAGCCAATGTTGTTGAGTCTATACGATATATTGGAACATTATTTGTTCCACCTGAAGTAAAGTTCGTTACCGGAATAGTGCTAAGATTGCCATCAATTTCTAAAGCAATTGAATTAATTCCGGCTGTATTTGTTACACTGGCTACTAGATTAAATAAGCCGTTGACAGTATTAGACTTTGATACAGCATTGGGACCAACTATTAACGTACCATTATTTCTAATCGAAAATATTTTCTTAACTGTTGGCAGAGTAACTATTTTTGTACCATCATTAAAACTTACCTGTATATGCAGTTCATAATCGTCTCGATCAGGATATTTATAAGTAACGGGGGTAACACCATTTGCTGAAGTAATTGGGTTAATAAAATTGGCCTTTGTTCGATCTAATGTCACTACCGGATTAGTATTTTTTACAAATATATCAATCGGATCATTGATCGCTGTATTCCCAGCTGTTGCAGGAGCGACTAAACGATACTCAACCGAAACAGCCTGATCTTTTATATCAGTAAGGGAAGATGCAAAAACCACATCACCAGAAATGATTTTTGGTACAATAAAATTGTTTAAAACTGGTGCAGTATCTTTTAATATAGCTCCTTCAATGGACGAACCAAATATTTTTTGTTCTGAAAGTGAAGGTAAAACAGAATCAGGATGATCAAAAAATGAAAATGATTCGGCAAAACTAAACAATGAAATACTTAATTCATTTTGATCGCTTAAAGTTATTTTTGAATTATTCCGTGGGTGATTTGCCATCACTAAAATATCTAGAGCAAGGTCATGACGATATGTTTTAGTGCTAACTGGAACAGGCCCCATTCCTACCGGTCCATCATTAGATTGCCCATCAAGTAAACCATCAGACATTATGTCAGTATATGCTCTTTGAGCAAATAATATTGAATTATAAGTTTCAAAACGTTTATTATTAGTAGGTGATAATCCTGCTACTCCATTAACCCAACCACTGTAAGCAGAAATTGCAGCATTGGCAAAACCACTGCGGTGAAATCCAACTAAAGAAGCAGGGGTGTTAGTCGCTGTAAATGTAATATCTAATGGTCTATCCCTATTTACATTTATATCAACCCAATAACCAATCTCTTGATTAGCTTTCGAAACAGCATCCGCAGCTGAATCACCTTGTGTCATTAAGTAGTTTGCCAATCCTGTAGCCACATGAGAGTAAAAAGTTAATGTTACCTCCAAGCTAGACCCACTAATGTAATTATCAACAGCACACAACTCTTGTGTACCTTCTTTATCAAAAAATACTCGTTTGCTTTTGGAAACTTCGGTATAAGATGCCTTATTTAAACAAACCATGATAGGCTGACTTGGTATTTGTAATTCGACATTATAGGTCGTCAGAAATGTTTTTGGATCAAATTCAATTCCAGCCGGACTTTTAGTAATTACTGCACCTCGTATTGCAGACTTAAATTCATAGACGGTTATATCACCGGATTCAATTAAGCCAATATATGCAGAGCCACTAACTGTCCCTTTTTTCTCTTGTGCCGCAGGTACAGGGCCACCACCGCCACCGCCACATGCAACAAGTGCAAAACTAATTCCTGTCATAAAAACGACATTGCGCGTTTGTTTTATTAAGGAAAATTTAAGGAAAGAATTATTAATGAACAAATTGGTTCGCGATCCTTGCACGGTGGAACTCCTTTTTAGTCTAAAAT
>JBGMQW010000339.1:0-2620 GCA_048060815.1 Thiohalomonadales bacterium
TTGTTAAATAAAATACATACTTCATTAAATAAGCCTAACGTTTGAGCTGTGGGGCACGAGGTGCGTTAGCGCCGAGAGTCCCACACGAGCGATTTGTTGGGCGTCTTTTCATCTAAGGCTCGCTGATGGTTTTACAAGGCCATCTATAAATTCAATGTCAGACAACGGATCGCCATTCTTTGCCGCCTCATTTTTCTTTTTAATTATGCGCTCATCTTTTTTACCCATAGAGCCAACATCAATTACAAGATATATTGCTTTCATGGTTTTCTGAGATGCCTTATAAACCTCTAGTTGAGTTGTGTAACCAGAAACAACTTTAGAATTTGTGGAAAGTTTTACTTCGACAAGAACACGCTGATTGAATCCAATGGAGAACTTAAAATCAATCTTTCCGTTACCCGTGTCAATTTCTGGTGATATATCAACATTGTTGGCAACACAATAAGAGTACGCTACTGCAAAAAATAATCTTTGTGCAGTTGACTCATGTCTTGGCTTTTTATTTGAACGATATAGCTCTTTATTAAGTCCTTCGTGCTCTATTAATTGTCTGAATTGAGTAATGATTTCATGAACTAAGGTGTATACATCGTCTAATGATGATGCCTTAGTTTTAATTAACGCTAAAGGGTATTTGTCAGCGTATTCTTGTCCTTTAGTAGCCCACCGAACTAAACCTTCAGGATCGGCAACTGTGTCATAAGGCTCTGCTGATACGTTTTTAATTGCGGCTAAAAATACTGAGAATGCCTCTTTGCTTTGTAGTACATCATTCTTTAATTTGCTTTTGTCTCGTTTAGTTTTTCGGGCCCATATTTCACCAACATGGATGTTTAGTTCATGTCGTAGTTGATCATTTTCACTTGCAGCTGTAACAACACCATCCCAATCATTTGCAATAGGCAAGTCTTTAAGTATGTCATTTGGTAATAATACGATAGGGGTATTTTTTTCCTCAAATGGGTTAGGTATAAATTTTCCGGAAATTCTGTTAAATGTGAATTTTTCTCCCGTTAATTTGAGCTCATTTAGGATTTTTCTGTTAAATTCAACCAATGCGCCAAATATAATATTTGTAATCATGTCACTTATGCGGTCAGGACCAATATCAGGCTCAAAAAGTGCCATTGCTACAAAAAGATCTGGATCTTCAATACCGATGTCTACAATCTGTTTTGCCAAGGTGACAATTCGGGATGTCAGCGTAGGTCCAAAGCCACTACCATGAATAGAGCCTGCCCCATATCCAAGACAAGTTCCAGGGATTTCTGGAAACGCCAACATTCTTTGTGCGGCCTTCCAAGCTGGGTCACCGTGAGCTCGACTGGCACTGAGTAATTTTATTACTTGCTCAAAATGATTTTGAAACTGACTATAAGCGGTTGTGTTTAATTCAGTATGGTTGCTGCTTTGTAACAGTAATGGATCAATAAAGAGCTTTGTATCTATTGCAAGAGTTACATCTAGTACTCCCAGTTGCGAGAGCACATTCTTGTCAATATTAAATGTGTGACTAAATGTACTAGGATTTTTTGCTTTAGCCATATTCCGTTACTCGTAATTATTATGTCGCCCAACGCCTTGCTCAGCGGCAATTTAAAGTGGCACGTTTTTGCGAAAGCAAAACAAGTGCCGCTTTGAATTGTCCGCTGGAGCTATTTGTTAGGCGCTTAATACCGTGACCCACCGATGCCACCTAAAATACCACCAAATATTGCAGTAATTATGGCAAATAATATTGCTAAAATAATAAAGGCTGGAATTGACGCAATAACCCACTTGACCATAAATACAACCATAGAACCAAATGGCATTTTAATATCTGTAACTACAACGTCTTGATATCCAGCATTATCTCGGGAAGAGATTGAAACGTGACTATTTGATTTTTGTTTTGAGTTTTTCCCGGCTATCTCGGATTTATCTATGAACCAGTTATCATCAATTATTCTTCCTACATAAAATGCATCTCGAATCATGTTAATAACTTTTTCAGGTGCCATCCCTTTCAGTTTTGCAAACTCTTCAACGGGCATCATTCCTTCCGGTGTTTCTATCGTCATTATTTTCTCCAGTTATTTTTCGCCTAACAATAAGTTGAGGTCCCAATAGTTCCTTTTAAAAAGGGCTTTTTCGGACCTTTTAAATTAATGACTTGATATAATTCAACAGTTTGGTTAATTTTATCGGGCTTTTTCTATTAAAAATATCTGCAACATATTTAAATTAAGATTGAAAACTCACTGGATAGCCTTTTGTTCTGAATATCACCCAGTTTACATCCGAGTCTACACATTAACCAATTTTACTGACCCGACCATGCCATGACTTTTTGTTTAAACGCATTCGGGTCTGAAGGTGTACACCGTAGTTTCTTCATAAACTCGGAATTTCGTTCAATACCAACATGGGTATAAAAATCTGCCGGGTCAAGTTTCAAGGCCCAGAATACCGTTCGTATAACAGGTGGTTTATATACCTCAATCTTCACAAATGTCGTTTTTGGTATGATAATTTTTGTAAAAAACAGACGGAATTCCAATTCAATTCGGTCATCGAAAATCCTGTAGCTGTTCCAGAGGCTTCTCGGCGTACCTGGAGATTCATAAACCAGGTT
>JBGMQW010000340.1:0-2616 GCA_048060815.1 Thiohalomonadales bacterium
TAACCAATAGCTCAACTCTCGATTTGGTGAATCAACCAGTAGTGCTTGAAGGTGCTGACCGATAAACTGCTCTGCCATAACACCCTCATTGATTAAGGTGGTATCGTGCATTTGAGAGATGTTTTTCCAATTTAAGCCGCTTATTGCATTTATTAAGCCAATATCTAAAAAAATAAGTTTATAAATTTTTTCATTATTCTCTGCTTGTAATGGCAGTCCATTGCAGTGGCTGTGAACTACTTTCGAAATAATTCTTGCCATTGTTAATAATTCAATATCTGTTTTAATAACGGAAGATTGATGGTTATTTGAAAAGTGACTGTATTTCACTTTTTTACCGATATTTCGTGCTGCAAAATTAAATACTTGTTGAATACGTGCCTGATTGCGAGATCCTATGTATTTGGGAAAGTCATCTCGATAGGTTTCGATTATGGCGTTATGTACTTCAGCGACGTCTTTAATTCGACGTGAATTAGCATATACTTTTATAGCCTCCGGCATTCCCCCAACATAAAAATAGGTTCGTAATAATGTTAACAACCGTTTATGAATAATGGGTTCGATTGTTTCACCTAGAGCATAAGAGTGAATAACTGAGCTTAGTTTATTTTCATCAAGCGCATCCAGAAATTCAGTAAATGTCATTGGACCCATGTGTAAATATTCAACACGCCCAACTGGCATTGAAAATTGATGATCAGACAACACAAATTCAAGCAACGAACCAGCAGCAATAACGGCGAGTTTCGGCATATCTTCATAAAAATAACGAAGCATTGGAATAGCCTCAGGAATGGATTGAATTTCATCCAGAAATAAAATGGATTCAGAATTTATCTCAGCAATAGCAGGCAGTGTTTCTAAAATGTTAATTATCTGATTAACATTTTTTGATTTAAATGTAGTAGCTAAATCCGGATGTCGTTCCAGGTTAATTTCAGATAAAATTTGTTGTTGATTTTCCGAAAATAGTCGAACCAGGGTCGATTTTCCAACCTGCCGCGCACCACGAATAATGAGAGGTTTTCGGTTTGGTTTGTTTAGCCAATATTGTAGTTGTTTCAATTGGTTACGATTCAATTGGGCTTCCCATTTTGGTAAATTCTTATTTATGCAATTAAGTGTATTAAATTTGGGGGGTGTTTTCAAGGTGGTAATATGATTTTATAGGTGTCTTACATTGTCAAAATGGCATCAGTAAAATGGTGCGAATGATGGGGGCGCTATTCTGTACACTATTTTAACGCGAGCTATCACCGCACAGGCAGCTTATGGGAAAGACGTTATAAAGCGACATTAATCGATTCAATAAATTACTTGTTAATGTGTATGGGTTATATCGAAGTTAATCCAGTTAGAGCCAAAGGAATGGTAAATCATCCATCCGAGTATTATTGCTCTAGTTATGCTCATAATGCACTCGGTAAAAACAATCAAGTTATCACAGAACACATTGATTAATTGCTTCCTCAATGAATCGTCCTGCTAATGAAATTATTACCATTATTTAAATCTGCCGCTTAAATTCCCAATTTAATACAACTGATAAAATTGTAAAGTAGAGCTTTAACTCTGGCAATTCAGGCATTAAATATAGTGTTTTAAGGGAGATATTCATTACCAATAAATGATAATATTACAAAATATAATCTAGAAAAAAATGGGAATCACAATGATAAAATTAAATAGTATTAAAAACGGAATTTTGTATACTTATATTTTACTGCTTGCTGGCTGCGGTGGAGGGAATGGTGGCGGTACTTCGGTAGTAGAAGATCCGGGCTCACCTGTGCAGTCTGTTGCTATCACGTTAACGACCACAAGCTTGAATAATGATCTGTCTGCAGGTGATGAAATTCCAGTGACGTTGAAGGGAAGCTGGACAGGGAAAAATCTTGGCACTGATAAAGTTTATTTACAAGCACGCGATGTCGAAGGACGTTTTACAACTCCGTTAAGCTTTGATGGCGCAACAGGATCTGAATTCAGCTTTAGCTTTTTAACGCAAGCCACACTGGTAGCTGGTACACACAATGGTGCTATCGAAGTTCGTGCCTGTAAAGATGCAAAGTGTGCGAAACCCTATTCCAAATCGAGCGAATCGATTGAATACACTTTAAACGTCGCGCTAGTAACGGATTGGGAAACACATCAACGCGATGCTAATCATCGTGGTTATATACCCATTTTATTAAACCCGGAGAAATTTAAAAAAGTTTGGCAGTGGCAACGAGAACCGGATGCATCTGATCCGATTGGTGGTATTAATGCAGTAGTAACGTCTAATGGTAAAGTTTATATCACTACCGATGTTTATTTTGGCTTGGGTATTCTTTATGCACTAAACGAAATTGATGGCACCGAAGCATGGCGAGTTTCTTTTGGTAAAGTTCCAGCACTTAATCCACCGGCCGTTAGTAAGGGAGCTGTTTATGCGGCAACTACGGGTCATCAGGATACTTTTCTTTGGGCATTTAATGCAGACACCGGAAAATTTAAGCATAAGTCAGCATTTTCGGGACAATGGCCGCATGTTTTGGCACCGACCGTTTATGGTGATCAAGTGTATACTGGTAGTGGTTATTACGGTGGTGATATTTATTCATTTTCAAC
>JBGMQW010000341.1:0-2595 GCA_048060815.1 Thiohalomonadales bacterium
TCGCTACCGGTGGTTATCCATCTGTTCCAGACAATATCCCCGGTGCAGAACTGGGTATGACCTCAGACGGATTTTTTGAATTAACAGAACAACCCAAACGCGTAGCGGTAGTCGGTGCGGGCTACATTGCCGTAGAGCTGGCCGGTTTACTCAATGCGCTCGGTAGTGAAGTCAGCCTGTTATTACGCAAAGCCCATTTCCTGCGTGATTTTGATTGCACCATTCGTGATACCTTAATGGAAGAAATGTTGGAAAGTGGTGTTAATATTATGCCGATGATTGATATTGATCATCTTGAAAAAGATCCATATGGCAAATTGATCATACAATGCCAAAGTGGGGTGATATTGGAAGACTTTGATGCACTCATCTGGGCCGTTGGTCGCACACCTAATACTGCCGACATTAATCTTAATGCCGCAGGCGTTAAAGTGGAACAAAACGGTATTATCCCGACCGATGACTTTCAAAATACCAATGTTGAAAATATATATGCCCTGGGTGACATTACAGGAAGAGCTCCACTAACTCCGGTAGCCATTGCCTCTGCACGCCGTCTGGCTGATCGCCTATTTAATAATCAACCTGATCGTAAACTGAATTATGATAATATTCCCACCGTGGTATTCAGCCATCCACCAATCGGCACAGTGGGTTTAACTGAGGAACAAGCACGAAAAACACATGGCGATGCGGTAAAAGTATATACCTCAAACTTTACCAATATGTATCATGCCTTAACCGAACACAAACCCAAAACCTCAATGAAATTAATCGTTACTGGTCCACAGGAAAAAGTTGTTGGCTGTCATGTCATTGGGATGGGCGCCGATGAAATGATACAAGGTTTTGCTGTGGCAATAAAAATGGGCGCGACTAAAGCGGATTTTGATAATACTGTGGCAATTCATCCGACCAGTGCAGAAGAATTTGTGACTATGCGGTAACTTATTTTTTAAAATAAACTATATATTAACGATGACAATACGCGACTATCAACAACACAGTCCTGAAATCGGTAACAATGTTTATATCGATCCCGATGCCTGTGTTATTGGTGATGTAATTATTGGTGCGGATAGTTCGGTGTGGCCGATGACTGTGATACGCGGTGATGTTAATTCAATTCGTATTGGTGAGCGCTGTAATATTCAGGATAACTCGGTATTGCATGTAACACACGATGGGCCATATGTTCCCGGAGGATTTGGTTTATCGTTAGCAAATGACATCACTATTGGGCATCGTGTCATTTTACACGGGTGTAGCATACACAATTTTTGTCTCATTGGTATGGGTGCAACGGTGATGGATGGTGCGGTTGTTGAAAGTGATGTGATTGTCGGCGCTGGCAGTTTAGTTACCCCGAATAAACAACTAAAAAGTGGTTTTTTATATACTGGCTGCCCGGTACGTCAGATAAGGGCATTAACCACCGATGAAATTGATTCCTTGCGCTATTCTTCAGAGCATTATGTCCGGCTTAAAAACACTTATTTAAATAAAGGATAAAATCAATAGCACTTTAAAATCAAGAACTTAAAAATCACTCTAGACTACATTTCATTTTAATCCTTTACCAACCAATTTTTTTCTCCAAATGTGCACTATTTATTCATGTTGAATAAAACCTGGCCGCTAATTTTATAAATAATGTAAGTGCGTGGCGGGCAGGTTTTGAATGAATTTCTATAAATCTTTTAAAATTACTATTTTTCTTGTTACCGGAATTTTATTGGCGTGCTCACCAGACCAGCAGCAACAAAAAAATACCAATAATATTCAAATGCAACAGGGATTAAAAGTTTATATCGATCCTGTTACCGGAGAATTCCTGGATGCTGCTCCGCAAGGATATAATTCACCGGATTCAAAATCGGCTAAAAATAATCAAACAAATGCCAACTTAAATGCCACCCAGAATGTAACCACCGCCCCTGAAGAAAAAGATTCATCAACGCCCGGCGGTGGAACCTTTATTAAAATGCCAAAAAAATAACTTGCTGTAATAAAAATGATTGTTTATTTAATAAAACTATTTAAGAAAATTAAAACAGTATCGTTGTTATTTTGCTGCATACTAATTTTAACGTTTACGATAACTCCAGCTTTTGCAACTGCGACCATTACTATTATTAATGCTGACACAGCTGGTGAAGGTTTTAATGATACTACTACATTTATACCCGTCACTGGAAACCGTGCACTGACACTCGGTCAGGCCAGGCTCAATGCATTACAACATGCAGCCAATTTACTCGGTAGTATTATTACCAGCAACATTGATATAAAAATTCAAGCTCAATTTAATCCTAAAGGTGGTAATGCAAGTTCAGCAGTACTGGCAAGTGCCGGAGCCGCATTTGTTAATAGAGATTTTACTAATGCCACTTTTGCTAATACCTGGTATCCAATTGCACTAGCCGAAAAATTGTCGGGTGTTAATATTGCTACTGGTAATGAAACACATGAAATCAGTATGGAAGTTAACAGTGACATTGATGGCAATATAGTGCTATCAACAAATCACTGGTATTATGGTTTCGATAGCCAGCCCCCCGGTAGCGATATTGATTTTATTACGGTTGCAATGCA
>JBGMQW010000342.1:0-2587 GCA_048060815.1 Thiohalomonadales bacterium
TCATCACCAGAATCAACAACAACACTTTCAATATGCGGTGCTTTACTTAAAATATAAGCAGACATCATTGTTGCCATGTTTTTATTTTCATTTTCAATTGCGGTTACCAGTTTGTCTGCTGCAATTTGGCAACGTTGTTCTCCATCTGGATTCTCAACCCAGAAACGCCCCATTTGATAGCCTTTATCTAAATCGGCATCCATTTTTGTAAAAAATTCACGCGCTTCAGACAACATAGAGTCTGGTACATTAATATCAATATTTTGACCGTCTATTGCAACATTAAGTAACATTTTAATTCCTTCAAATCATGAGGTTTTCGCTTTATTTATAGGGTATTATTATACATTACTATTTTACCAAGGTAATCATTAATGCTCATTACAATCCCTAATATTCTGGATAAACAGCGACTGGATTTTATTAACCAGGTGTTAGAAAAAGCAAAGTTTATCGATGGCACTTTGTCTGCTGGAATGGCGGCAAAACGGGTAAAGAATAATGAAGAACTCGCTGCCGATGAAACACAAATGCAGCAACTTAATAATTTGGTAATGGGGAGTTTAGTTCAACACGATGAGTTTAAAGCAGCGGTCATTCCTTTGCGTGTCGCTGCACCCTACTATGCTCGTTATACCAAAGGCATGACCTATGGTGATCATGTTGATGATCCGATAATGGGCGCTGCTGGGCAACAATATCGTTCTGATGTTTCGACAACAGTATTTTTAAATGAACCTAGTGAATACGAAGGGGGTGAACTTGTTATAACAACCTCGTTTGGTGAACAAAAAATTAAATTGAGTGCTGGTTCTGCCGTTATTTATCCTTCTTCGAGCTTACATCATGTTGCAGAAGTCACTAAAGGCACGCGTTTAGTGGCAGTAACATGGACACAAAGCATGATTCGAGATCCTGCAAAAAGAGAACTGCTTTACCAGCTTAATCAGGCTCGAGAGTCCTTGTTAGAAAATAGACCTGATGATGTTGAAACGAAACAAATTGATATTTCGTATGTGAATTTATTTCGGATGTGGTCAGAACTTTAAAACATAAAGAGAACCATCGCATCTGCACACTATGCAACACCTAATCATTTAAACCGTCAGTTAAGCGATACAAAACGACAAAACAGTAATATCCAAAATTAACAGACCTAAATATATGTTTAGAAATAAAGCGCCATATAGGTCGTAAAGCCTCCAATCTCATTGTTAACTGTGCCAAGATAATTCTCACCATCGAAATCAAGATTCAAATTGACACGATTTACAGCAAGCCCAAAGGCAACATTTTTGAATCCCCGATACTCAATAGACAAATTTGTATCGGTTAATGAGCCTTTATTGCCTTCAATTTGCAGCAAAAATGCCTGATAATTGTAAATCACCAACCAGTCGGGGGTAATGTTGTAGGTTAAAAGAACGCCCACCACAGGTAATGGTGCAGTGACATCGGCCGAACTACTCGCACCACTGCTTCCGCCAGTTGCCACTAGCGACAGATCGAAAGAGGTTATATGTAAACCCGCACTCAAACCCAGCTCAACTTTTTCGTTGTTATAGAAGGAATAGGTGTAACCTAGTTTGTAAGTCGCTGTATCAAATGTGGTGCTGACAACTGTCCCTGCAGCAATAGGTGGATTAGTTGGGATTTCTGTACTTATTGCCCGTGTACCGCTACGATTAACGGGATAATAGCCATAATCTAAACGGTGATGCGAATTAAAACGGTAGTAACCTTCAACTCGGCCCACGACATCATCTGATTGAACGCCCAATTGACGCTCAAGGTTAATGTACACTCCAGCAGGAACATCCTTTGAATCAATTCGCAGTGTAGTTTCTGAATTCGTAATTAGAAAAGCACCAAACCCAATTTTGAATTGATCATGAATTTTCGAACTTGATTCATCTGCTTTTGCCGTTGATATCCACACGCTTACGAGAAATGGTACGAATACAATTGCAATGATGCCCAGTTTTTTATTTCTCTTTAACATTTCGACTATTACTTTTAAATATTCCATACACTGTAATATAAAATGAATAGCAAATCTAATATTTTATCTTATCGTCGTGAACGATAGCACCATTTGTATTTAGCTAAACAGAGATGGATTTAATAATATGTTAAAGCAGAGTATTTATGCTAAGCAATATCAGCAGGAGGTTGTTGAAGACACAGGATTTCATCGGGTTACCGGTACCAATAGACGATTCAATTCTAAACTGCGTGTAACCACTATCTCGGCTATGGCTATGGCTCTTGCTAACGCTGAGTTTTTGCTTTCATGAGATATCATCTTAACCATCGTCATCTCATGACGTAACATTTTAATTCCTTATCTCCACGCAGGAGAATATCAAGAGAAAACGCCGTTCGTGGTGAGCTTGTCGAACCATGAACATCCTCCATTCATCCTCCATTCATCCTCCATTCATCCTCCATTCATCCTCCATTCACCCTTCATCCTCCGTCCATCCTTCGACAAGCTCAGGACGAACGGAGGACTTATGACTTTACTTCAGGCATAAAAAAAGGCGCTTAAAGTAAGCGCCTTTTTTATTATTCAATTTACACCGTT
>JBGMQW010000343.1:0-2574 GCA_048060815.1 Thiohalomonadales bacterium
ATATAGACTACAAACTGTCAAAATGGTGCCGGGCTTTTCAGAATTAATTCGCCACCCGTTATTGGGTGTGTAAATTTCATTTCCGTTGCGTGTAGTAGTAATCGATCCGACTTATTAGCTACCGCTTCACTAGCATATAATTCATCACCTAAAATAGCATGCCCAATATAGTGCATATGAACTCGTAGCTGATGAGTACGACCCGTGGTGGGCATTAATTCAACTCTACTGATATTCGAATCTTTAAATATACTAATAACATTAAAACGAGTTAATGATGCTTTACCATGGTTCTCATCCACAATTTGTTTTGGACGATTTGGCCAATCACAGATTAATGGTTTGTTTATTTCATCATTACGCGTTTCAATAATCCCATCAACTACCGCAATATATTTTTTGTCTATAGCACGCGCTGCAAATAAGGTATTTAGTAGTCGCTGTATTTTCTGATTCAACGCTAGTACGATAATTCCGGAAGTCGACATATCCAGACGATGAACAATTAGTGCCATAGGATATTCCATAAGAACACGAGACACTAAACAATCCTGCTTGTCCACACCACGACCGGGAACCGACAATAATCCCGGAGGTTTATTTAAGACAATAATATACTCATCTTGATAAATGATGTTAAGACCGGTATCAACTGGAGGAGTATACAAAATCATGATTTTTTCTTTAATAAGCTACTCAACTCGAAATATAGCTGCTATAAATTAAGAGTAAGAATTATATCATCAGGAATCAACATGAAAAAAACTATTTTTACTTTTTTATTAGTATCACTATTCCTAAGTAGCCCCGTATTTGCAGCAGATCCCGATATAGCAAAAACAGACATGTCAAAATCAGAATTATGTGATTTTGCGATTCAGGCATTGCAGGAATTATTAAAACAATCTCCCGACGCTGCTAAAAACCAACCCGCGATAACAAAAGAACAATGCATGGCAATATCCGATGAGGACATTAATAATGCCGCTAAAAAAATCATGGCTGGCGAAACAACTAAATAAATATTAATTTAATTTGCGATTGATTTAACATCTGAAATGCCATCATGGCGTTTTCGAATTTTAGTATAATACTGTATAATTTTATTTCGATAAAAATACGATAACATCAATAGCACAACAATCACAACCATAGTAATTAACCAGCCTAACTGAGTATATGTTAATGTTGGACGGTCGATAGCAATTACAAGCTTATCCTCAACAATGTATTTTGATATAATATTTTCAACTTCATCAGAGGTAACCGAAGCAATTTTTTCTCGAAAATTAACGTACACTCCATCTTTTTCAAAATCACGCCAATAGGAAGAATAAAGACCAGCGAACGAGTCATTACTTTCATACCCCATATCAAACAACAATAAAAAATATTTTTTTATTCGATTAAATTCCTGTTTGTTAATTTTATTGTTTCGAAGATTAGAAACAATGTCATGCATTACGCGTTTCGTTTGCTCAATATCCTTCACATCAACATCAGCGCTTAATATTAACACACCTTCTTTATAACTCTCTTTTCTTCTGGTAGACGGATTATAAGATAAACCGTGTTCAATTCGTAAGGCATTATACATCTTGTCATTTAAGTACTCGGCTAATATCACCAAAGGGAAACTATCAAGCGAATCAAAACCTGCCGTACGAAATAGAAACGTAACACTTGCTTCATTATCTACTAATGGCATTAATGTTGATTCAACTGTTTGAGAAGTTAAATTAGGAGGATTATGATCAACCTCTCGATGATTAATATCTTTGTATGCTAATTTTCCAAATGTAGCTTTAATAAAATCAAGTATCACTTTGGTATTAAAATTTCCAACTGCAACTACCGCCATATTATTTGGAACATAATACTGATTATATGCAGCAAGAACAGTATCGCGGGTAATGCTATCCAGATTACTTAATGATGGACAAAATTCATCTAAAGAGAATATTTGCTCATAGGCTTTATTAATACCATACTTTTGAAAATCATTATCATAAAGCCAGCGTTTAAACGCACTAGGTTTACCTCGCCCTTCACGGTAAACAATGTTTTTGCTTAATGAAATATTTTTTTCACTAAACTCAGAAGATGTTAACATCTGATGATACAAGCCTAATGCTGGAATCGTATAATCACTGTGGACCGAAACTTCATAAATCGTTTCATATGATCCCGTTGATGCATTCGTTACCCCACCAAATTCTTTAAAAATTTCTTCGAGCTGTTGCTCACTGTATTTTGCTGTTCCGGTAAAAATTAAGTGTTCCAGATAATGTGCTGTTTCTCTAACGTCACAAGTAAAATCCTTACTCCCTACTTTTACAGCAAATCGTAACGAAACATTTTTGGAATGGTGACGGGGCTTTAGGTAAACTTCGAGTCCATTATCAAGTTTGAAATATTGAACATTGTAAATATCTTCAGACTGATTCACCTGCGCAAAAACCGATTGCGAGCAGAAAAATAATGCCAGCATTGCCAGTTGTTTGAAATTTATCCCGTATCCCATAAATACCCCAAATTTTTCATACCTTACAAACTGTATCGGCAAGCAATTTA
>JBGMQW010000344.1:0-2544 GCA_048060815.1 Thiohalomonadales bacterium
AAATAACCTATAATTAGCCCAATAATCGCTCCTTCAAGTACAAACCAAAATGGTGAAGTTAATATTCCATTCTCACCAAACACAGAGAACATCATAGCTTGCATAGCATCAAAAGCGAAAAAGGTTAGAACAAAGTTCATCCACGCACCGACTAAAGGTGCGCGAAACCACCAAGGGAAAGGCAGCTTTAGTGTTGGATGATAGGTAAAGACCCCGAACATTCCAATAATTGCGCCAAGTGTGGTGTACCACAACAAAATGCCCCATCGAAGCAACCAATCAGCTTCTGGCAAAAAATAGGGTAAACAAATAAAACCGATAAGGCCAAAGAAAAAACCGATTGCTTTACCAATTGCTATACGCGTTATTAAAGATGGATTTTCAAACATGCATTTTTCTCCTGTAAATAAACTTAATGCCTTGCTCAGTGGTAATTTGCAGAAAATAGGTGCCAAAGAACAATATTCGCTTATATTAGAAACAATTGGTCACTGATACCATTTATTTTTTAACAATCATTTAATTGCTTGAACCATTTTCTTTATTTTTATAGCTTTTTCAAAATGATCCAGTTTATGAGTCATTATCCACCATTCTGCTACTTCCATTAACAATTTTGGGTTGTTGTTTTTATTTTCGAAAAATGCGTAAAAGGAAAGGCCTACATTAGTTCCCTTAGCTTCTATTTTAGCACTACAAACTTCGATTATTTTTTCTTTTAATACTTTATTCATACTTCAATGCTTTCATTTGTAAATACAACGTTTAGGGTAAGTTTGAAAATAGGTACCAGAGAAGCCTTTCTGACTAAAACGTAACATATATTCCTTTGTTATTTTTTAGGCATTTTTTCAAAAACTTTATATATTCTATAAGTTCTTCATGACCATTACTTTCCAAGACAATTATTGATCTTTCTATTTGAGCCTTTGTCTGGAAATATGACCCCATTCGGCCTGGATCAAAACTAGAAGCACCGCCACGTATGGAGTCACCTAATATTGCTAATCTAGCATTTCTATCTAACATATCATCAATTTCCACCCAATCATCACTTAACCCATAATCATCATCAGGATCATAATATTTAGTAAGAGCATGATCAGCATATTCTTGTACATCTCTAACCTCTAGCGTGTCTTCCCATAGCTTATCTACAGGCTCTCCTTCATAAGGATCCTTAATTCTGTCTATATTTTCATTAATAAATTTTCTGAGTTGATCGATATTATCGCTTTCTAGAGAGCTAACCAGTAACGTTTGAAATTCCACATTAAATTTTTCTGTGTCAAACTCAAATGCTTTGTGCAACATAGACATTAGCAAACCTTCCTAACGTTTGAATCAAATCGCGCCGTCTTTTGGCGCCGACTTGGATGATTTATTATCTGTTAAGCTCAATATACTTCGATATATCAAGCTCATATGTAATTTTTTGAAGTCTACTATATATAATTTGAAATATATTACCTTCCCAACGTGACTTACTAAAATGCGAAGTCCTATCAAGACAACTTGGGCTATTTGTAATTTTCTCAACCGATAGAACACAACCGTTACGTAACTTTATCCGTGTTTCCCAAACTTCTCCAATTTTTGGACCAAGACAGCGAAATACACTTACACGTATTTTTCTATCTCTAGTACTGCGAGACAATTTTTTTATTTCAATTTCTGAAGAAAATCCACTAGAACGCACTTTATCAGAAGCAGCTTGAATAACTTCTATGTCAGCTCCCGAATTTTTTGCTATATCAACCATTGCTCTAGTTACTACATCAAGAATAACTTCTTGTTGTACCTCGACGGGTTGTTTCATATATTGTTCAATATCGAAATCATCGATATAATAAATTGATACCCCGCCTAGTCCGTTATTATAAATCTTTTTCTCTTTAGGGCGTTCACCGAAGATAATCGATAACTTCGATGAACCGTCAAGTATAAAATCTGTGGGAAGATTGTATTCCAATAACTCTCGTACGTGGTGCCCTGTTGGATGAAAGAACCAATCACGCTTATTAGTATATGTTACTCTACTTTCCCGTATTTCGATTTGATTAAGTTTTGCCATTTTCACAGATAACGCCTGCACAAGGGGCGCGACGTCAGGAGCCTCCCAGTGAGCGACTTGATGTACTTGTCATGTGTTTATTCATACTTGTATTTAGCTTCGCACTTCCATTTATCTGTTTTTTCGTCCATATAAATACGAACAATCACTTCCTTCCAAGCTTGATTATGGGCATGACAAAAATCATAAAAATCAATTGTTCGATCAATCAAAGTTTGACTCATTTGTGGTATATCAGTGTGTCCTTCCGGACTAGCTATATCGAACTCTAATTTGTAGTTGGCATCATTGCCTGGTATATGAGTGATTTTACTCTTAACATTCTGCCAGTGCTCCGGCGGAAGTAAGTGGGGTCAGAACACAGATATTCCTAATATTAGAGAAAACTGTGTTCTGACACCATTTATTTCAGTTAAAATTACTACTCTTCCTCATTCCAATACGTTGCTTCTATTTTATTACCGTCAATA
>JBGMQW010000345.1:0-2542 GCA_048060815.1 Thiohalomonadales bacterium
TCGAAGCTTTTTTCTACTGGCCTGTTAAGTTTGGCTTTTCTTTTTTCAAATTCTGTATTTGCTGCACCAGGGCCATTAACTGCTGTAATAGATTCACCTGAGCAAGCAATCGTTGGCCAAGTAGCTTTTGATGGTGGTCAATCTCATGGTACTCAACTTTCCTATGAATGGGACTTTAATGATGGAACAGCAATAGTTTCCGGAGTAAATGTAAATAATAATTATCCAAATGTTGGTGAATATAAAGTTACTTTAACCGTTAAAACACAAATCGGTGAAATAGCCAGCACTACTAAAATTATTACAATATTAGCTATTGATCCTGTTGCTCCAAAAGCAAAATTTACAATTGATACGACTCCATCGGATCCGGCAACTGGTAATTTTGAAGTCGGTCAACAAATTACATTTACGAGTGTTGATAATGGAACAGTCAATAATAATTGGGATTTTGGCGAAGTAGGAAATCAGCAAGCTGCACGACAAAATCTAAAATTCAAACAATCAAGTATATTGTTTGGAGATGGAACTAAAGTATTAACAACAGTTACACGTCCTTTTTTAGCGCCAGGTATATTTACTATCACTTTAGCTAGTCAAACAAATTTTACAGTAGATACCAGTGCTGCTACTGCTGGAGCATTAACAGGTACATATCAAAAAACCATCACGGTGGATCCATGTGTTCAGGGAGCACCTAATTGTCCTAAAATTGGGCCGGGTGGTCCAATAGAACAGATATATGAAGATAACTGTGCGCGATGCCATGGTGTTGTAGATCGAACATATCCTAATGGCGATAAAACCCAACCACCTACGTATCTAAATACAATCGTAAAAGGTGAACATTCATTCCTTGCTGGTAGGGGTCCATCATCTACTCCACCACCAAGTAAAGTAACTGCTGCATTAATTTTGGGTGCATATAGTAATGTAATTAAAGATCCTACAACTCAAAAAGATGTAAAATTAATGGATGGCGTTTATGTTTTAACGCAGACTGAAGCAACTGATATGGCTACTTATCTAGCTGGACTCACTTTACGCACAAATCAAACAGGCGCAGAACTTTATCGGGCTCAATGTTCTCGTTGTCATGGTACCGGGACTGGTGGTTATGGAGTTCCTGTTTTAGGTGCTACATTTAATGCAATAAAAGATGCTATTACTAATAGTGTTGCTGAAATGAAAACAATCCCTGCAACAGATAGTGAAATTACTAAAATGGTTGCATTCTTAGCACAAGGGGGTGGTGCACCATTACCGAAACCTAGCACAGGGAATGGTTTGTATATTATGTATTGTAGTTATTGTCACGGACAAGACGGTATTGGAGGTCCTTTCGTTGATGATTCGATCGCTAATGTAGGTGTTACTGGTACGATCATAATGAATGAGATTGGTAAGAATGATCCTAAGAATAAAATGGATAAACTTCAACGTCTGCTTGATAAGGGATTATTGCTACCAAGTGATTTAGATATGATAGCAATTGCCTTAGAAACACTTAATGCGAATGGTACTCCACGAACCGATGAAGATGAAGATTAACTCCAAATTAAATTGTGAAGGAATACGGTGAATAATATGAATAATTTAGTAAAAATACTCTTTGTAATGTTTGGAGCTTTATTTTTGTTTGCTTGTGATAGCAGTAGTACAGCAAAAGTTACTCCGACAGGTAATACTTATTTCATTAGTGCAAAAGTAACAGGTTTAAAGGGTACCGGCATAAGTTTGTATAGTGGTAATGACATTGCCCCCTTTAAAACTGATGGCACACTACAGTTCGATACAAAAATATCTGAAGGTAGTAAATATAAAGTTGGAATTGTTGTTGGTACAACACCGCAAAATCAAACATGTACTGTTGCTGCAAATGGAAGTGGTGATAAAATGTCTGCTGATGTTATAGCTGATGTAACTTGTGTTGATAATAACGGTAACGGTGGTTTGACAGGTAACATTACTGATGGAAAAGTTTATTACATGAGTGAGTGCGCTGCATGTCATAAAGCTTTATCAGCTGATACAAGCTACACTTTTTCAAGTAGTGATTTAGCCGACAATTATCGCATAGCAAAACTGGCTAATGGCACTAATATAACACCTGATATGCATGCAATTGGGCCAGCTAAAAACTTAATGGGACGTTTTGATAAAATACCAGCTCAAAGTGTTGCTGATCTAGAAGCATACTTGGGAAGTGTGGCACCTTAAATATCATTTAAATTTTATAATACTACAATACCTAGCCTCGGCTAGGTATTTTTTTGATCAATATTAAATAAATCTTAGAACTATTTATTTAGTTCAAGTAATAACTTCACTTTAAGCTTAGCCTCATCAGCAACCTTCAACGCCCTTTGTAAACGAATCGGTGCCGAACGCCCCATACACTGATGCTCAAGATCCCCATTAATCGCATTTACCATCGCTGCAATCAACTGCTCTCGTTCAAACTTACTATCAGTTAAATACTCCTGAATATCCATCACCTCATTAGCCACCTCACGCGCAAAATCCTGATGTTGATTCCACA
>JBGMQW010000346.1:0-2542 GCA_048060815.1 Thiohalomonadales bacterium
GCAAGTGTTACTTGATTCTCACCAGAATGTGAGCGATTAAGTTTCTTTTCAATTTCATTAATCGATTCACCCGTTTCTATAGCAGTTGAACTTGCTATGCTTCGAGTAATAAGCTTTTTAGCTTTTGCTTTATTTTTTAGAAATTTGTTTGTTTGGGCTAGTGATTTTGATTTCATGTTATGAATTATAGTGTAAATTTGTGTCAGTTCAAAGGATGAGTAGAATATAAATAGTATTTAAGTCATTGTTATTTAATAAGTATATTTTTAATAATGATAATGATAATGATAAGGAATAGAAACAAAGCTACTGTAAATTTACTCCAATTGACATTTATAACCATAATGCTATTCTTTGTTCGTGAATCGCAAATAAAGAATGGCTATTATGCTTAAACCTCAAGATATTCTGATATTACTAAAACTTATTGCCATTGGTAGTAAGGGTTGGGCTTATAACAAATTAGCTATTGAACTTGGGATGAGTCCATCTGAAGTTCATGCTGCTATTAAACGGGCATTGGCTTCTGGTTTGGCAATTCAACATTCTGACAAGATAATACCTAATATTCGTAACCTGGAAGAATTTATTATCCACGGACTTAAGTTTGTTTTTGTACCTAAGCGCGGGGAGTTACTCCGTGGCATGTTAACGAGCTATGCAGCAGCGCCATTAAATAAAATTATTGTTGCTGATAATGAACCACCACCTGTGTGGCCAGATCCAGGTGGTGATGTAAGAGGCATGGCATTTTCACCTTTATATAAAGCAGCACCTGAAGCAGCTCGACACGATGAAGCTCTATATGAATTACTGGTGCTGGTAGATGCTATTCGAGGTGGTCGTGCGCGTGAACGTGAGATTGCAATAAAGGAATTTAAAAAACGGATGAAACAGTATGACACGGTTACAAAATCCTAATCTTGAAATATTAATGACTACCGTTGTTCAGTGGTGAATAAGTGACTTCTGATAACAAATATTACGACATCATTGGTGACATTCACGGTTGTAATTTAACCTTGATTGCCTTGCTTGAAAAACTTGGTTATTCAATTGTTGACGGCATATATCAACACCCAACACGTAACGTTATTTTCCTTGGTGATTTTATTGATCGTAATTCTGGGCAACGTGAGGTTATTGCTATTGTTCGACCAATGATCGAGTCCGGTACTGCATTGTCGGTAATGGGTAATCACGAATTTAATGCTATTGCTTATGCGACATTTAATTCTGACAAAAATGATTTTCTACGTAAACATGATGATAAAAATTTTGTTCAACATGAAGCTTTCCTGGATGTTTATGAGAATGATCCTGATGAGTGGAAGTCGGTTATCGATTGGTTTAAAACACTGCCTCTGTGGCTAGAGTTAGATGGTTTAAATATCATACATGCTTGTTGGGATAAGGCATGGATGAATAAAATTATGGAACAGTATTCGAATAATTCACTAACCGATGAGTTGCTAATAAATGCGTCTACTAAAGGACGGTGGGAGTTTGATGCGGTTGAAACTTTATTAAAGGGAAAAGAAATTCCACTACAAGATGGACATAGCTTTAATGACAAAGATGGGCATCCACGACACCATATTCGTATTAAGTGGTGGGATAGTTCGGCAACAACATATAAGCAAGCTTTTATGGGACCGGCAACAGCTTTAACGCATATTCCTGATGATGATATTGTTGGTGATCATTTAATTGAATATGGACATAGATTACCGCCAGTGTTTTTAGGACATTATTGGATGGAAGGTGAATTAAAATTAATGGCACCGAATATTGCCTGTGTTGATTACAGTGTTGCTAAACCGAATGGACAGTTAGCAGCTTACTGCTGGCAAGGTGAACAGTTATTAAATATTGAGAATTTTGTTACTGTTGATCGTATTGAAGCATAGTCAATACAGTTTGTTTCGACTTAAACTAAATTGCTTTAAATCGATTAGATATTGCAGATGGTGAAATATAATTTGTGGGCGCCCACTTATTTTCATAGAATACTGTTGAGTACGATTATTTTATCAAATTTTGATACAAGTATTAGTAATCTAATGTAACTTATTGTTTAAAATGCATTATTTTTAGCGCAGGAATGCGCAACATAATTAATTTATATGTTGCGCGTTCCTGTGCCTTAGTACATAATTAACCTATGTAACCACATAGAGTTTAACCGCCGTGTTGTCATTTACTCCTTCTAAAAAAATAGAAAAAATCCTTAAAGACTTACAAGCTTCTTTAATTGAAACTAATCAGGTTTTATCGAATTGTAGTGATGATGAGAAACGCTACTTAAATAAATCTGCTCTTATTAGCAATGTTGGTGCTTCTACACGTATTGAGAATGCAGTTTTAACGAATATCGAAATTGAGTGGGTTGATACTATTTTATCGCAAGATGATAAGCCAACCGCATTTGATGAAAAGAAAGCATTTATTATTGATAAGCTATCGAAAGATAGAGAAAGAAGTATCGAAGAAGTTGTTGGTACACGAGATGTATTAACGACAATTTATTTACAGGCTGCTG
>JBGMQW010000347.1:0-2514 GCA_048060815.1 Thiohalomonadales bacterium
ACACCTTTCTCAGCACCGTGGCTAGAGACCAGACCCGGCTTCACATCAAAAGCGATATTGTTATTGAGTGGAAGAACCAACTTTGATTTTATCA
This sequence comes from Thiohalomonadales bacterium, assembly GCA_048060815.1. Taxonomy (GTDB): domain Bacteria; phylum Pseudomonadota; class Gammaproteobacteria; order UBA6429; family Thiohalophilaceae; genus CAYQUC01. The sequence goes on from JBGMQW010000347.1 coordinate 95, forward strand.
ACCAGACACGTCTTGCCTCATCGGACTTTACTTTTGTTAATTGATCATCCGGTTTTTGTTGCTGGCCATTCATCCAGCTTGGAAGTTCTCTGGCCAGTTTATCCGGGAAAATCTCCAGATCAACCAGTGCCGAACTACTGTCTTCCAGTAACGACATTTTTAGACTCTGTTCAACCGAAAACTTTGTAACAGGTTGATTAAAGGTAACTTGTAATATCGGCTCACTGGGTGACAGCCAATTAACAAATCGAGTGTAGGTAACTTTAGGACGCTGGGTAATAAAGCTGTGTTTTTTGACGACCTTCATTCCTAAACCAGACTCTGTTTTAATTCCGGGCTTTACCACAACCTGATATTTTGTCGACAACACCATCGCATCTTCATTGCGTAGTTGACAAGCCAGTGCGTTGGTATTAATCCAGCGCCATTCACATTTTAATTTTGGTGTTATGGTAATAGGGATATCTTTACTATCACGTTCCATCCGCCCTACTGGTACGACTTTTCGATCAAAGGTAAATACAATTTGTCTTGCAGCTGCAACATCATCACCTTCGGGGATAATTCGTAAAATTTTGAGTTCCTGATTTTGCTCCGGAACATCAGCCGAATCAAAGGCACTAGCAACTACCGTTTGCGTAAACACGCTACCGACTAAAAAAGTGAAACAACATAAAATAGACAACACACTATTATTGTTATTTTTCATACGACTTATATCCTGACTCTAACATAGAATTAGTTTAGCAAATGATAATGGCAAGCCTCTGATCAAAAATGACTAATTATGATAACTTTATTCACATCGACAGAAACTCAAATACCATAATCATCATTGACAATGAATATCCAGCTCTATAATATAGCCATATGGCTATATATTATCAAAACTCATTAGATCGAATATTCCATGCACTTGGTGACAGTACACGACGGGAAATGCTCTCAATATTGTCAAAAAATCAGGAATTATCAGCCAGCAAGTTAGCCGAACCTTTCAATATTTCTCAGCCCACAGCCTCAAAACACATCAAAGTTTTGGAGAAATCCAGTCTGGTTGTACGCAACAAACAAGGACGAACACACTATTTTAGTCTTAATCCTTCAACATTATTCGATGCTCAAGACTGGATTAATCGACATAGAGAATTTTGGTTGGGAAGTTTTACACAATTAAAACAACTTATTAATGAATTACCCGAAGAAGATAAGAATGAATAATAAATCACCGTTAATTGTATCCACAGTATTTTCCATTTCAGCAAGTCGGTTATTTAAATTATTAAGTACACCCGATTATCTGGAACAGTGGTTATCGCCCCATGAAAGTATAAAAGTAAACGTTATAAAACATGATTTTATTGTTGGTGGCTGTTATCAATTGGAATATACCTTACCCGATAATAAGCACAGTGAATTGCATGGTAAGTTTATTCAAATAGACAAGCCTGATTTAATCTCATTTAGTTGGGTTTGGCAAAAACCGGATATACATTCTGATATCGAATCTATTGTGACCTGGCAGTTACAAGAAATCGAAGATGAAACCAGACTAACCGTGATTCATGAAGGACCGAATAAAGAGTTTTATGATCGTCATCAAACTGGCTGGAACGGCACACTTGATCGTCTTTCAAAAATAGTAGCGCAACAATAAACCATCTCGAATAAATCAGGAGGAACGTACCATGTCACTTACCGTAACAGCAATCTATACTGCACTATTTTCTATTCTTATTATTCCTTTAAGTATGCAAATTACAATGCGTCGTATTGCCTTAGGTAATTTAGCTTTTGGTGATGCTAATGATGAGAATTTAATTCGTAAAAGAGAAACGCTTCGAAATTTTAGTGAGTATGTACCTTTAGGATTACTATTACTTGCAATATATGAATATAATATTGGTGGAACACTATCAGTTATGATTTTTGGTGGTTTATTTCTTTTTAGCAGGGTTCTACACATTTTTGGTTTACAATATAAAGCATCACCAAAATATTTTGGACCCGCAATGATGATACAACACGGCTATTTTCTGGTGGTCAGTATTATATTGATTTATAACTCGTTAGTTTCATAACACTATTTCTCCGTTATTATTTGATATTCCTAAGTAACACTTTGTTACAACTGTTAACCTTTTCGAAAGGATTACGTTAACTATTTTGCCTAATATGTAAACCAGGATATCAACATATTACCGGAGAAAAATTATGAAAAACAAAAAACTGATCTTAATACCATTATTCTTTATTGTCTCATTAAGTGCATTTTCATTAACAGCATGCAATCAATCTCAAAGTCCTGAGGAAAAAGCAGACTGGATAGTGCATAAAATAACAAAAACAATTGAATTGAACCAGGATCAAGTAACCAAGTTAGAAGATGTAAAAAATGAGATGTTAAGACTTCATAAAGA
>JBGMQW010000348.1:0-2509 GCA_048060815.1 Thiohalomonadales bacterium
TTTCACCCGTTGGCCCGTTAAGTGATTCAGTTTGAAATAAAGCTAAAGCCTGTCTGGCATAATAGCGACAAAAATCGACAGTTTCTCTTATTTCTGAAACCGCATCAGGGATACACCGTCCTGCCTCTCTAACAATGATTGAAATTAATTCAATTTTATTTTCTTCGATTAAGTTGGAAAGCTTTAAAAAATATTCTGTGCGAACCTTAATATCTAACTCAGACCAGTTTTGAACAGCAGATTTTGAAAATGCCATTGCACTTTTAACATCATCTTCATTGGCAAGCTCAACAGAACCAATAAAATCAGATTGATTTGCCGGATTATAAATGCTGCTTTTTTGTCGTGTAGCATCTGAATTTAAAGTCGAGACACCATTAATAATGGGTTGAATTATATAGTGTTGCTGGTAACATTTAACGAAATTAGTGTTTATGGTATCTAATTGATTGGTATCTGTTAAATTTATTCCTGAAGCATTATTTCGGCCGTCCGCATAAAGTTTACCGGGTAATGTGATATTCGGGTGACTAAAATTACTGTTTTGTTTTACCTGCTCGATTGGTGATTTAATAATGGTCGAAATCGCTATTTCAGTATTTTCAATTCGTTGCACAAAAGAAGTATTTGCACCATTTTCCAGTAATCGACGCACCAGATAGGACAACAGGGTTTTATAGGTACCAACAGGTGCATAAACCCGACAACTTATATTATATTCTTTCAATAAACTATCGTATAACAATTCCCCCATACCAAATAAGCGTTGAAACTCAAATTTTGGTAATTCTGTAGTATTTTTTGTTGTTGTTTTCGAATAAAAAATTATACTCGCAATGGTATGTGCATTATGGGTCGCGAATTGTGGGTAAATAAATTTACACGCCAATAAAAGTTGTGCGTTACCTAAATAGTTTAAATCAGTATTTTCTTTTCGGGTAAATACCGGGTAATACTCAAAACCAAGTTGTTGCGCCAATTTAATTTCAGTATCCCAATAAGCACCTTTCACCAGCCGCACTGTCATCGCACAAGAAAATTTACAACTCAACTCGTCCAACCACTTTATCACAGACCGGCTTCGGTATTGATATGCCTGAACGGCTAAACCTAATCCCGGCCAGTTTTTCGTTACCGCAATTTCATACATATATTCAAATGCATCCAGCATAATATCCAGTCGATTCGATTCTTCAGCATCAATCGTGATCGCGACATTATAGTTAATTGCAGTATTTATTAATTGTTGTAATTTAGGGTAGAGTTCTTCTTTTAATTTATGTTGTTGTGAAAATTCATAACGCGGATGCAGAGCAGATAATTTTATTGAAATATTGTTTGATAATATTAATTCTTTTTCAGTTGATTTACTGGATATAATCTTAATCGCATGTAAATAAGACTTAAAATAACTATTTGCCATCTCGTCAGTAATAGCAGCTTCACCTAACATATCAAATGATTTTAATTCTACTTCCGAGTGCTTAATTGCATCTTCAATTGTTTCTGAGATTACAAATTGCTGCCCTAGAATTCGCATTGCTTCTTTTAACGCTGCGCGTATCACAGGTTCACTGGTTTTTCCAATGAGCGAATAGAAATACTGGTTAACGTTTTTAGTGACATTCGATTTTAGTTGCACCAGTTTGCCGGACAACATTAATCCCCAGGTCGAAGCATTAACAAATAGTGAATTACTTTCACCAAGGTGTTGTTCCCAATTAGTACTACTGAGTTTATCTTTAATCAGCTTATTGGCAGTCGCAGTATCGGGTATACGAAGTAAGGCTTCTGCCAAACACATTAACACCACTCCCTCTTCGGTAGATAAATTATATAAACGAATAAATGCCAGAATACCGTGTTGTTCCGATTGTCTATCGCGTACTTGTTGCACCAGATTAGTCGCTAATTTCTCAATAGATTTTTCAGTGCTGAAATCCGATTTTATTTTATGAAGCAAATAATCGATGTAAGTGTTTTCATCAAGTGTGTAGGTGTCTACGATCTTTTGTCGTTTTGATGAAATTTTACGAACTGGATAAGGAAATATCATAAGTTTAGAATATTTAATATAGTCATATAAAAGTTTAGACTACAGAATTCAATTGTAGAATAATGATTAAAATGAATTAGCACCAAGACGCCAAGGAAAACATAAATAAAAATACGATTTGATATTATCGAAGCCATTCCTTCTCCCTTCGGGAGAAGGCCAGGATGAGGGAATAAAAAGTGGTGTTATGGTTAAGTAATTTGTATTCTTATACACGTCGTAATTAATTACTACTTAACTCAAGCAAAATATTGTACAAAATATATTCAATTTGGAATAATGTTAAGCACTATCGATCTAATACTTTAGTATTATTTTCAATTTACTCTGCTTAAGTTACTATAAATAGTAAGGCTAATCATCAGGTTTATAAAAAACTATTATGGCTTCCACCAGACTATACAGCATTTTATTTATCATCCAGTTTGTATTTATTGCGATATTATTCTTGCA
>JBGMQW010000349.1:0-2504 GCA_048060815.1 Thiohalomonadales bacterium
GTAAAATATGCTATATAAAATTAATGAATGAAGCTGGTATTGAAGAATATAGTAAACGAAATGTAAAAGGAAAATTTGAAACTACATTTCTTATTTCCCCATATGGAGGTAATTACACAATAAAGACTGTTTGTAATAACAAAGTGACTAATACTTATAAAATTAACAAAAATACTGAGGCTAGTTATGAAAATCCATTTAAACTCGGAAATATATCACAAAGAGAATAGGTGTCGTTATAAATAAAAAGAAAAAAATAATGAGAAATAAAATATTTGGTGGAATCGGAATTCTTTGGGGTGGCGCAATACTATTTAATTGGCTGTTCTCTAGTAGTCAAGCATCTGGTAATAATGCATACCAATCAGGCCAATCTTTTGCTGTAATATTTGGAAGCTTACTATTTATCGTGGGTTTATATACTTTCTTTAAAAAAACAGACTAAAAATATTTCTAACAATTAAGTCAATATCGCTCGTTACTACGCGCTGAAATTTTTAAAAACGGGCTATGCTTTGCTTTTAAAAAATCGCTTACTTAAGTTGTTATACCCTATGAGGCAATGATGAGAAAAATACTAGCATTCGTAATTGCGCCATTAACACCAGCGGCATTGCAAATTATTTTGCCAGTTATGATTAGTCAATCATGGCCATTCAATCAAACTGATTACAAAATCATTATTGCCGTATCTACAATCACTAGTTTTATAGGTTTATTTATAATTGGTATCCCACTAATAATATGGCTAAGAAAAATTAATCGGCTTAGCATCACCAACTTATCATTGGCTGGTGTTTTATCAGGCGCCGTAATTTTTTATTTATTCTGGTTGTTACTTGGCTTAGCATTACAAACATCTGCAATATATGGGGTGTACCCATTAATATATGGCAGCACATTAGGGTTTGTTGTAGCATTCACATTTGGCATGGTGTCGGGTATAACCAATCGCTCAAGGAATGGGACACGCGAAGAGCTGCGCGCCCCTTAGCTCACCGTTATATGTAAAAAAAATGAGATTAATTGCGATAATTATATTTAGTGTTACGTTTGGCTCCTTAACTCAAGCAGAGGGAACGCAAGCCGAGCTTGAGATAAGGCAGAGAGATGTCGTTATAGAAGAACTTACTGAGATAATATTCTATAGCTTTAAAGGGCATACCCAAGCAGAACTAATTGATTTTTTAAATTCGCATCCTAAAACTATTAAAACCTCTAAAATAGTTAGATCTGAAGAAAATTATGTGTTTTGGGGTACAACGGTTAAGTTTAAATTTAAAAATGATAAATTAACCAATGTATATTGGTAAAACATACAAGTGTCCGCTAATGACCGGTAGCAACCATATTGATTTAACGATTCAGTCGAGATATTGAATAAAATTGGTGCCGAGAAGAGGACTTGAACCTCCACGAGCCAAAGCTCACTAGCACCTGAAGCTAGCGCGTCTACCAATTCCGCCACCTCGGCAAAGGTGTGAGGTCGCGACTTTACCGAGACTATCAGAGTGTGTCAATCATGACTGTTTATATTTAAGCAGCCGCCGGTATTTTGTAGTAAAATCAATCTTTTCCAGTTTTCACCCCTTTTATAACAGGCATATATCCAATTCCAATGAAGAATAGTAAAGACAACAAAAAAATAAGCGATCCACATGCTAAACGAGAATCGAGTAAATACGATAATCCGATCCCCAGTCGTGAGTATATTATTGAACAATTAGAAGCTGCGGGACAGCCGCTAGACCGTGCTGCAATATCTGAGTTATTAGGTTTATCTGATGAGAATGGGCTGGAAGCATTGCGCCGCCGATTACGTGCGATGGAACGTGATGGTCAACTCATGTTTAACCGTAAAAAAGAATATGCCTTGATCAGCAAAATGGATTTATTGACCGGACGTATTATTGGTCATGCCGATGGGTTTGGTTTCCTTGTGCCTGAAGATGGCACAGATGATTTATTTATGACTGGATTTCAAATGCGCCGGTTGTTTCATGGTGATCGGGCTATTGTGCGCATTGCCGGTGTTGATAGAAAAGGGCGCCGTGAAGGTGCTTTGGTTGAAGTATTGGAACGTGCCCATCCTTTTATAGTGGGGCGGTTATTTATTGAAAGTGGTGTAGGTTATGTTGTTGCGGATAATAAACGAATCAGCAATGATATTTTAGTGCCGCAAGAAAATGTTGGTAACGCACACCATGGTCAGGTTGTCTCGGTTGAGATTGTGGAACAACCCACTCGTCATCGCCAAGCTATCGGTAAAGTCGCTGAAGTACTTGGTGAACATATGGCTGCCGGTATGGAAATCGATATTGCGATGCGTTCGCATGGTATTGCAACAAACTGGTCAAAAGACGTTGAGGCTGAAATTAAAGGTTTAAGTCGTGATGTCCCTGAGTCAGCAAAAAATGAAAAAGGTCGTATTGATATCCGCGATCTGCCGTTAGTGACTATTGATGGTGAAGATGCGCGTGACTTTGATGATGCCGTTTTTGTTG
>JBGMQW010000350.1:0-2458 GCA_048060815.1 Thiohalomonadales bacterium
GTCAACTTTCGATGTGAACTAACAGATGAATTAACTTTAGTTGAAGCTGGCGAAGGCACGACTTACACGTCATGTAAATGGGATTCTACAGAAAAATAAGGGAGTATATTATATGGCCGAACTAAACCTTCGTACTGCAGCTTAATTAGCTAGAGAAGTTTATGTTGTACAAATGGAAAGTGCACTTCGTTTTTTCTCGCTCGTCCAGAATTTTCTCGCAAGTCAAATGAAAAACAAACATTATAAGATCAGCAATTAAAGAATGGGTCTTAAAGGAAGCAGCTGCCAGAAAAAAACTTTTAGCCGTTTACCAAACGAAGCATATTGATCAGGATCATTCTTTGCATTCCAGCTGTTTTCTTTAGCTATGTCCCTTTCAATTGCTTTTTCAACAACAGTCGCTAATTTAACATTAGTGACTATTATTCCTACTTCCGTGTTTAAGTTTTCTGATCTGGGATCAAAATTATAAGTACCGATATACAATATTTCAGAATCCACTATCATTGTTTTGGCATGAATAGCAAAAACCGGTTTATTTTTTTTAAGTCTGGGGTAACGCTCAAGCAATTGATGATGAATTTCCGGGAAAGGTTTGTATTCAAATATTTTCATCCCTGCTGCAAGTAATTTTTCTCGTTGATTTTTATAACCGCTGAATGCCTGTAAATTATCTGTTGAAGCTAAAGAATTTGTACTCACTTTAATCTCAACGCCTCTTTGAAGTGCTGCACGAAAAAGCTCGCCTGCCTCATCAGATAAAACAAGATAAGGTGATTGTATGAGAATGGTTTTTTGTGCCTTTTCTACTAACTTCGCTAATGCACTGGTTGATTGGCCACCTCCACCCAGAGAAAACCGATTATTATTTTTACCCGGCTTGTCACTAATAAATTGAACTTCACTCCAAACAATATTTTTTGTTAATGTTTTAAATGCTGTTGATAATGCACTTATTGCAGTTCTTACTTCTTCTTCAAAATTTTCAGGCGACGCGGCATATTCGTGTAATTCTTTATATATCAACTGAATTTCTTTATCTGCAACCGTAACTTTATTCTGTAGTAACTCTTCGCCGCTGAATCTTTTTTCAACCGTGGCACTTAATTCATATTCCCAAAAGAGTTTAAAGCTGCTCTGCATTTCATTAACAACTGGCCCTATTACTAATGCATCACGATCTCGAAAGTTATATTGTTGGTCATAGTCGAAATATTCATCCGCCATATTTCGACCACCCGTTATTGCAACTTTCCCATCGACTATGAACGTTTTGTCATGCATGCGTTGGTTAACGCCTCTAAAATCTGTAACAGCATTAATGACACGTTTTAAAAACGATGTACCAACAGAATGTTTTGGGTTGTAAATTTTAATTTGAATATTTGGATGTAATGCCAAAGCTAATAAATATTTATCAGGCGCATCAATCAATAAATCATCAACAATAATTTTTACTTTCACGCCTCGTTGAGCCGCACGGAGTAATGATTCTGCAGCTAAAATTCCAATGTTATCCGTACTCCAGATAAAATACTGGACCTCAATAGATTTTTGCGCATGATCCGCTAACCATGCTCTGGCTAATAATGCTTGCTCACCCTTTTCAAGAACAAAAATGCCTGATTTATTTTTATGTTGTTTAATTTGATCATCAAAAAAAGTTAAATCATTTTGTTTAGAATGCGCTGGATGCGCAAATATAACTGACAGAAACAAGAAAGAAACTAAAAATAGAATGTTTCGAAAAATGATAGAAATATAAGCCATATTATTTACACTTAAACTTTGGTAAATGCCATCAAACCATTTCTGGTTGGATCACCTTTTTGATACAGTACCTTACCTTCATAGCGCAAACCTAGCTTATTCAGGTAGTTGGTAATAAATTTAAAAGAATAAAAATTTCTGACTTCACTATGATTCGTCTTCCATGTTTCATTAGTGCCTGCATTGAAAGTATCGTGAGCCAACGCGGCAATTCGCCACAAATCCTCATTACGAGCATCATGGTCACGCAAGATTAACTTGCCTCCCGGCTTTATAACGTCTCTTACCGCTGAAATAAATTTTTCTCGTATCGGTATTGGGCAATGATGAAAACCAATATACACGGTAACTAGGTCAAGAGAATTTTTAGCAATCGTTTTACTAAATGCAGTTGAGTATTGCCCCATATCAACAAATTGAGCAATCTTTGTAAGCTGGCCTCGATCAATAATATCAAGAGGCCCATAACCTGCTTCAGCGGTATGAAGTAAAAAACGCTCACCTTTTATATCAATCTCATCTTCAAGTTGACTAAGATATCGACCTGTTGTGCCAATTTCCATATATCCTTCATAGCGTTTTTTTGTATCTAGCAACAGTAATGTCTGGCGGGTCATTTCTTTTTTTTGTTTCGCTAATGCAGGTAAAGCATATCTAAAATCTGACAAAAATGGTTTTATGTCAGCAA
>JBGMQW010000351.1:0-2415 GCA_048060815.1 Thiohalomonadales bacterium
ATTATCTTCCATGGTGTATAAGAGAAAGCCCAAATACGAACAAAACAATATTTTTAGTACTTTGTTGGCAGTTCAATCGTTTTTTCCCGGATATACACTGAATAATTACATTCTATTTTACTTTAGCAAAACTTAAAATTCCTGGTAAAGTGGTATATAGTTCATTTAAATTTAACTCTATATTTTTTGTAAATTACAGGAACATTTATGGAATTATTACTAACTGTAATAGTGTCAACACTAATCGCTGGTTTGGCTATGCCTTTGGGTGCGGTAATTGCTAATATTGAAAATATTCAGTCAGAATGGATAAGGGATGAATTCAGACATCGTGTAATGGCTTTTGGGGGTGGCGCGCTGTTATCCGCTGTTGCCCTGGTTTTGGTTCCCGAAGGTATCGCTAATACTAAGCCATTGTTCGCTGCTATTTACTTTATTTTGGGTGGGCTTTGTTTTATGGCTCTCGATATTTATCTTCATAAAATGAATACCCCGGCAAGTCAGCTTGCTGCAATGCTTTCCGATTTTATCCCTGAATCAATCGCGCTTGGTGCCGCGTTCGCAACAGGAAATGATAATGCGTATTTGCTTGCGGGTTTAATTACGTTACAAAATCTACCGGAAGGATTTAACGCCTACCGTGAATTAAACATGTCACCATTGTATAAGCCTACAAAAATTATCACCGTATTTATTTTAATGGCGCTACTCGGCCCTGTAGCTGGTGTGTCAGGTCATCTATTGTTAGCCGATTCTCCTCAAATTGTTTCCGCGATTATGCTTTTTGCAGCTGGCGGTATCCTCTATTCCATCTTCCAGGATATTGCACCACAGGTAAAGCTGGAAAAACACTGGGGTCCTCCAATGGGGGCTATTTCGGGCTTTGTTCTTGGTATGGTTGGATCAATGCTGGTAACATAATTCGAACAATGGACAAACCGACTAAAATACATTTTTTATTGAGTGGCGGACTGGTACTAATAAGTATACTTGCCCTGGTTTTTGGGTGGTCTGGCCTGCTGAGTGGACTGGTTGTTATTTTAATCAATCTATATCTTTTCGCTATCCTGTTTGAGGCTGCTCATCGAACTGCAACACCGCGCGAAATAAAAGACGGTATTTTACAGCCAAAGCCCGTGTATTACTTTTCATTTCCGACTAAATCGTGGGCAATGGTATTGATTCTATTTATCGTAATTACAACGATTTGTGGCTTTGCGAATATGTACATCGATAGTAAAGAAATTGTTTACGTGGGACCAAATGTCGAAGCGGCGACAGTAAACTCTGAAGCTAAAGTCTATACACCGTCACCTGCTATTATGAAAAATAAAGCAGAAGCTATCTATTTTAGTCTGGTCACCATGATCACCCTTGGCTACGGTGATTTTCTACCCACATCCACCAATACACGACTACTAGTAATATGGCAACTAGCTACGGGTGGATTATTTATTATGGCCATATTTCCACTGATAATCACACGTATTACCGACTTTTAGTTCATCGTTAAAAAATTTTTTAACCATTGCGATATATGCGCAAAATAATCTTCGATAACTTCATCGGAGGATAAAACAATATCGTGCACACCATTTTTAATTTCAATAATGTCAGCATTTGGATATATTTTTCTACCAAAGAAAACGATGTCATTAACATTGAGTACTGCGTCTGAGCTTAGCATAATTTTATTCCATGTAGTTTCAAAGCAGGATTTATCAGAATGAAAAATAACACAGGGTATGGTTTCTATAGTTCGATTCTGGATTTCTTTTAATGCGGTTAATATTGCTCTAACCCAACCAAAATAAGTGGTAAAAGAGGGAACGGGTTTATATTTAAGATTAAAGTTCCATCTACCTTTATAATCCCGGTGCATGCTTTGAGTATAAATTGAAGGCAATTCGGTGATTTTTAAATAAGGAAATAAATTAGCTAAAGGCGTAACAACCGGTAAAATTAATTTTAAAACCTTAGGAAGGTTTAATTCAAAAAAAGGGCTGTTTAAAATTATGCCTGAAATTAAATGTTTATATTCGCCATGCAATGCGTAGTGTGTGGTAATTAAACCACCGGTAGAGTGTCCGTTTAAAATGATTTTAGAATGGCCGTCTTTTTTTATTTTATTAAGTACAATAGAAATTTCTTCATCGTATTCGGTAATGTTTTTAAAATAATTTTCGTGCTGGTGCTTTTTTATTGAAGATCCGTATTTCCTTAACTCGATTGCATAAAAACTGATTCCCAGATCAATAAAAAACGAAGCCAGGTGATGTTGAAAAAAATAATCCATGTAACCATGGATATACAACACGGCTGTATCGGCTTCTGGTAAAACAGAATATTCAACTGCGGCAGAAACTTCTCCCTCATAATCATGTTTTAAAGGGATGACTTCTGATGTTAAGTTGA
>JBGMQW010000352.1:0-2412 GCA_048060815.1 Thiohalomonadales bacterium
CTCTGGAACCCGGTAAATATGCCGATTTTGTTTTGTTGGCTGAAAATCCGTTAAAAGTTAATTCCAGACATATTAAGGATATTAAAATAATAGCAACGATGATGTCCGGTCGAGTGACACACTTGGAAATGGAAAATAGTTATTCACCCCCATTATAAAAATATGTTGTTCACGCTCATGGGTAAGATAGGCGGGGATAAATCGACTAGATTGTTATATTAAAAGAGAAAATAGATGGCATACTTATATTTAGCAATAGCGATAGTTGCAGAAGTTACTGCAACAAGTGCATTAAAAGCCTCTGCGGAATTTACAAAACTCGTACCGAGCATAATAGTTATTGCGGGTTTTTTGGTCGCATTTTATTGTATGACACTGGTGATCAGAACCATTCCATTAGGAGTTACTTATGCAATTTGGTCCGGTTTAGGAATTGTGTTAATTAGTTTTGTTAGTTTCATATTATACAAAGAAATTCCAGATATTCCTGCAATCATTGGTATGGGATTAATTATTGTAGGCGTGGTGGTTATTAATGTTTTCTCTAAAACTATTAGCCACTAAATCTGATTAACTTGTAATATTAATCTAATATAAACTTATGCTTAAATATTATAGGCAAACTCAGTGAGTAGCTTTGGTTCACTTAAGTTTGAGATAGTTACAGCTATAACATTTTAAATTTGGAACCTGCATTTTAAAAAATCAATCATGATTCTGGTTTTATTAGGCAAATAATTTCTGGAAGGATAAAGTAGCCAAATTGCAGTATCAAAATCTTCAGCAGTAAGCTGATACTCGTTGAGTATAGTAATAAGTTTACCATCATTTAAATCCTCATGAATCATCCAATCGGGTAGTAACCTGGCCCTATTTCAAAACAAGCGCATTCTCGTATCAAATGCAATATCGTCAGTATTTGGGTAGTTTGAATTTTCATATATTTGTAAACTAAACGGCTATGTTGATTCATTTTCGATCTACTTGATTACTCTGAATAAAAATAAACATTTTGTTGTGTTACCTCGCACCAACAAAAACGTCGAACTATTGTCAACATAGTGCGTAAAGATCGAGGTAGTTATTATAAAGGGAAGTTTATTATGTCATTTATTCGTTTTGTTACCAGCCTACTCATTCGTGAGGTTTTTGGTGTTGCTTTAAAATTTATCATCGCAGTTTTTCAAACTCAGAAATTAATAAAACAAATCACTAAAACCACTTTGGTTGTTGTTTGTACGGGTACGGTTTTTAACCCGGTATTTGCAGGCGAAAGTCTTGAAAAGTTTGGTGATTCAATGCAGTTCTTATTACCGCTTACCGCTTATGGTGCAACCTTTATTTATGATGATCCGGAAGGGCGCATGCAGTTTTATAAACACGGTGCTACTGCATTAATAGTTACCACTGCAGCAAAAGGAATTTTTCAAAAAACCAGGCCTAATGGTTCGCCTTCTAAAACATCGTTTCCATCCGGGCATACTAACGGCGCATTTATCGGAGCGACATTTTTAAACACACGCTATGGTGCCGCTTGGGGTGTTCCTGCATATACAGCGGCGGTAATAACGGCTTACAGTCGCCTTGATGCAGATGCACATTATCTGGATGATGTTATTGCAGGTGGTAGTGTTGCATTTTTCAGTAATTTATTCTGGTTGACACCGCATGACTCGGCTATTTCGATAGCACCGATGGTTTCCGGTGACGCCAAGGGTGTTGCAATAAGGTTTTCAGAAGGAAAATCAAAGCCGAGTACCATCGATAAAGGTAAAAAACCAAAATACCGATATTCATTCAACTTTGGTCCGGCCTTTTTGAAAAAAAATGTGTTTCGTTCACCATCGGATAGTGGAACTACTTTTGATTTGTATAATTTTGATAAAACATCTAATCCTCAAACTACCGCAGTTCCAATGATCGAATGGTATTTGAACAACAAGCATACCGTTGCAGTGTCACTTGCCCCCTTTGAAGCCCGGGATACCGGTAGCTTTGAACAGCAAACTTCGTTTGGTGGTGTTACTTTTCCTGCCGATACCAAAATTCGTTCTGCCTATCGCATGAATGAATGGAGTGTTCAGTATGATTATAATTTGCTTAAATCTAAATCCTTTAGTGTGTTAACGGGTGCTTCCCTAATTTATACCCGTACAGTATTAGAGTTGCAAACCGAAGAAGAACCACTTATCAGTACAAAAGTTGATGATCAGGTAACGCTACCATTATTACACCTGGGTTTAGAATATCAATTTAGCCGAAAATGGTCATTACAGGCTGACATTTCTGCTATCTCACTCTCAGATGATAAACAATTTGATGGAAGTATTCTATTCTCTTATGAGTTTGATCAACATTGGGATACCGCGTTTGGTTATAGTTATTATGACCGGGAGATCAATACCTCAGAAT
>JBGMQW010000353.1:0-2412 GCA_048060815.1 Thiohalomonadales bacterium
GACCACCAGTTGCTCCAGTACCGTCATCTAAACCTAAATTTATCCAAATACGCATTGCGCCGAATTTCTTCTTCCAGGAGATAGAATCACTCCAGAAACTATTTTGAGCGAAACCACCACCAATCATACCACCACTTTTCCGAGCTTCCATATAGGTTGTGACAAATGGGTCATATTTAACACCACCAGTGTATTTATAAGGAGATTTAATTCGACCTAATTCAACAGCACCAAATCCACCGGATAAACCTACCCAGCCTTCCCGTCCGCCATCGTTTAATTGGCCAATTGGGGTATCTACTTGCCATTCGAATTTATAGTTAGCTTTCATTCCGCCACCAAGGTCTTCACTACCTTTAATCCATAAACGACCACGTTTGTTATCTGTCACTTTTATACCAGAGTTACCAGCTGTGATAGATCTTGTAAAACCACCACGATTCTTGGTGCCATTGTTTTCACCATAACCATCATTCGACACACTACCGATTTCAACTTGTAACATACCACCAACAGTTGGTGCTGCAGTTGCTACTACTGGAGCAGTCATTGCTGCTGCAACCGCTAAAGCTAATAATTTCTTATTCATTTGTTATCTCCTCATATGAGATTTATAAGTTTTTTTATATTCGAATGTATTTATAGCGAACAATTTGCGTCGATGCAACAAGTTTTTGTAAAAAAAACAACATATTTCCTTTTGTTGTATTATAACAACATAACAATATTAGAATAATACTATATAGATTATAAAATTCAGTAAAATAAGAGAGTTAGTTAATGTAATTTCTAGAATAATTAAGTGATAGATGTAACCACATAAAAGATAAGGCAAGATTGAATAATATTAATTGTTGTTAATATACAACACAATACGGAATGA
Source organism: Thiohalomonadales bacterium (assembly GCA_048060815.1). GTDB lineage: Bacteria > Pseudomonadota > Gammaproteobacteria > UBA6429 > Thiohalophilaceae > CAYQUC01. The sequence goes on from JBGMQW010000353.1 coordinate 884, forward strand.
CATTATAATTTACATAATGAGAAATTTGCACTCACTATACAGTATCAATATTCGGTATTATCCCTAAATGAAATCAAACAAATTATTAATTACCTTACTGCTTATCTCGATTGTTATTAATGTTGTCGCATTTTTCCCTGATTCTGAGAATCAACAAGCTAGCCATTATTCCGAAACAGCTGATAACACCAGCGCTATCGAAGACGACAGCCTGTTTTCTGAACAGGAAGCTGAACCTGATGAAATAACCACTAATAACCCGGATAACAGTCGTTTACAGGCGTACAAAAAGAAAATTGCGATACTCGCTAAGCAGAATAAAAATTTCCAGCAACAGATGGAAATCGCCAATCAAAAGCAGGCGGACATTATCACTGCGCTCAATAACATCGTTGATAAAATTGATTCTCAATTCTTAACGCCAGGGGCATCGGCTGTTGATTATCAGTCGTCCAGTTACAATATGGATTTCAACACCATTCCAAAAGACGTGGTTAAAAAGTGCATGACTGTAACCACGGTTGCATCAGCGAGTGTTCGACACCAGCAAAAACAATCGCGTGCCCAACGATTACAGGATGAAGCTGTTGATAGTGCCTGGAGTAGTGAAATTGAAACTGAAATTCAATCAATTTTATCGCAGCAACAATTAAATGATTCTGAGCTTGTAGCGCTCAATTGCCGAACGACTATTTGCCAGATTACAGTGCAACATAGCTCTACTGCTGCAAAAGAGTTATTTGAAGTGCCCTTTTTTTCCCGATTTCAACCCAGTGTTAGTCAATATGATGAATCCATTGATAAATCAACCAATCAGTCAATTGGAATAATTTATTTGACCCGCTCCAGTGAAAACTAAAAAACTTATTTAAAACTCATGATGATATTTTCTAAAACCCTTTTAAAGCCTCTATTTTTTATCCTGGCACTGACTAACGTCAATTTGTTAGCCGCTGAGGATACCAGTGAGATTGATTTTGATGATAATACTGCACTCAAAGGTAACAACCTGCACCCGCAACTCAATGCACTTTATAAACGTAATCAGTTTATGACGATACAACTGTCAACTCGGAATAAATCACTCGATAAAATCATCTCAACTTTAAAAAAACTGGATGACAAAATTAACTACACGATAAATTCAAACAATACACCAACCAATAGTAATAATCTCACTATGGCTGATTTTAATACTATGGATGATGACTTAATCCGAAAATGCGATGAAATTGTTGATAATTATTATTCCCGTAAAACACAGCAAGAAAAAAATTATGTGCAGCAATTATATAATACCGAACAGAATGATCCGCAATGGGAACGAAATGTCGAAAATCAGATACAGAATTTTATTGATAATAACAATTTAAATCAAAGTGCCTTTTTTGATATTAACTGCAAAAATTCAGTTTGTAAATTTCGTGTACAACATACAACAAACGAAGCCAGCCAACAATTTAAAGGTAAGTTGCGTGAAGAACGTGAGTTTAAAATTTATAATAGTCAAAACAAGTTTGATCGGGTTA
>JBGMQW010000354.1:0-2409 GCA_048060815.1 Thiohalomonadales bacterium
TCTGTGCATGTTCTAATAGTAATGATTCATGATGGAAACGAAAAGCTAATGAAGCACCCCGCTCCGGATCCAGATTTGTTGCCATATCAACTAATAATTGATGCGGGAATAAACCCATTATTGCCAGTGCGGGATACAGTAAAACGATAAAAATAAATAACAAGGCTGAGCGTCGAATAAAGTTAATTGACAACCAACCAATGATAACAAAAAGTAACATACCTAATAGAAATCCGCTTACCGTTTTGTTTAATATTAACACGACAATAAAATAAGCTATAATTAATCCGAGTGGAATTCCATAAATTCTGATTTTTTGTTTTTTTAGAATTGTTACTGCCCCTAATACAATAGCAAGATACATGGAAACAATTAGACCATGTCCGAGAAAAACTACTGCACGAAAACCACCAAACCTCGCTTGCTGTCCAAAAGTATGAGGGAAATACCCATAAACCCAGGTATGTAACTGTGGACTCATCCTGATTTCAAATAAAATGAGTAACGAATAGGCTAATGCTGAAATGACTAAAAGTTTAAATATAACTAATAAATCCTCATGCGTTTTAATTAACTGCATGCCAATAATTAAGGGGAGTAACCGAATATATTGATTTATTATAGATGAAAATGCATCGTGCATAGTTAAACCTGATATACCATTAATTACTTCCTGATTTGTAAACACTGTTATTATCGGTGAAATAAGTAATATTATTATGAACCATCGCTCTAATCCATTTTGAGGTATTAGTTTTATTTTTATTTTTTTTATATAAATACAACCAATCAAAGCCGCAAGTGCTGGAATAGATTCTTTACCCAGCGGAGGGATTAAAGGAAAATCGATATCAAATCTGACTGGCAAAATCAGAAAACCACCAACAATAGTCCAAAATGTTGCATGAATTACCGGTAATCGTTTATAAAATAATAAGGAAATAAACGGCCATAGTATTAAAATGATATAAGCGAATGTATTAGCCATAAGAAATTATTTAATTATCGACGACCAATGCCACAATATAAAACACCTTGTGCAGTTAGTGTTTCGCTATCCAAACAATTTCGACCATCAACAACCACTTTAATTCCAATATTACCAAGATCCATATTTTTAAGTTGGTTAATACAATCATCATGATCAGTCACTATAAAAATTGCTTTACTGCCTTTTAGTGCCTGCTCTAATGTTTCTGCAGTATTTTCAGATTTAATCCAGCTATCATAGATTCTAAGATTGGCGCCTTTTTGAGTTAATATGTTTTTAATTTCAAAATAAGGTGATTCTCGTGCATCATCTACATTCTTTTTATAAGCAACACCTAAAATAGTTATTGCAGTACCCTTTACCGGATATGCTTTTTCATTTAATGCATTCTGTAGTAGTGAAACAGCATATCCAGGCATACCATTATTAGTATTTCGTGCTAATTGAATAATTTCCGGCATGTAACCCGCTTTTTTAGCCGCATCTTTTAACCATTCTGGATCGACAGCAATACAATGCCCTCCGACACCGGCACCAGGGAAAAAAGGCCCTTTACCAAAAGGTTTGGTAGACATACCATCAATAACATCAACAACATCCAGATTTAAAACATCACTTATTTTTGCTAATTCATTTACAAATGCGATATTGACATCACGTACCGTATTCTCCATGGCTTTTACTGCTTCAGCATCGCGGATTGAATGCATCATGGTTACACTGCCTAATGGAGTCTGAGCTATTTCATAACCACTTTTAGAATCGTTAATTGCAATTTTTGGCCGTAGACTTTTTCTTATGTCCCGAACATCAAATAATTCACCACCTAAAATAGAGACATATAAGTCTGCCGCTGCTTTAACACCTATTTGTGTTGTTGCACCAACTACTCTGGGAATATTTTCTGTTGTCCAGAAGTCATCTCCGGGGTTAACACGTTCTGGGCAATGTGCGAGTTGAAAATCGACACCGACTTTCTTGCCTGTTTTAGCTTCAAGATAGGGCAGTACAATATCATCGCAGGTGCCAGGAAAAACTGTAGATTCAACTACTATTAAATCATTATCATTAATATAAGGTGCAATTACATCCAGAGCACTTATCAAGGGCTTAAGATCGGGATCATTATTACTATTAACCGGTGTAGGTACACAAATAAGATAAACACTACAATCTACCAGTTTTTCAGTATCTGCAGTTGGATAAAAATTGCCACTCTTATTTGCCTTATCTAATAAATCTTCAACAGTCTTATCTACAATATGTGATTTCCCGTTAGCTAAAATATTGACGACTTTTTGATTAGATTCAAAACCAACCACTTGATAATCTTTGACTGCACATAGTGATGCGAGCGGCAAACCGACATAACCAAGTCCGATAACTGCAATTTTTTTATTTTTCATATTTAATTCACA
>JBGMQW010000355.1:0-2397 GCA_048060815.1 Thiohalomonadales bacterium
ATCGTAGTTCTGAAAATTAGACAATAGCTATAAACAAAGAGTAATTCACACTAAAAGGAGTTTTAAAAATGAAAAAAAAGGTTCTGTTAATATTAGTTTTTATGTGCATAATGACTACACAAGCATATGCATCAAAATTTAATGGAAAAGGCTATCTCAGGATTCATTGGGGTGGCGTAGGTATTTCATATTCACAACCAGATAGATTCTGGACTGCACCACCAACGGATTACTCAATTGAACTTGGTACAAATGACGATGGTGTTAGATTCATTTCAGTTACAGCAACAGATGCTGCTGGTAATAATATTGCATGTACGCAGACTGAGAGACCATCGTTTGATGGACGATCGCTTTTTATCAATGCATGGAATTTCTTAGAGTCCTGGGGTCCAAATAAATCTATTTTTGTTTATGAGAGTCAAGGTTTTTGTACGGCTTATAACCTTTATAATTCAGCCAAAAAATTATAATTAAGTTAAAGGGGTCAGAGCCCTTTAAAAGCTAAAAGTTTTCTGTTAAGCTGGCATTTAACATCCTAGAGGTGTTAAATGCCCAGAAAACCCCGATTTATAATCCCGGCGTTCCCATCCATATCGTTCAACGTGGGCATAGCAAAGAACCGGTATTATTCGAAGACAACGATTATCAGGCCTATCTAGACTGGTTAGCCGAAGCCGCTACTCGATATGCTTGTGAAATACATGCCTATGGTTTAATGAATAATCACATCCATTTATTAATAACACCATCCGATAAAACCAGCATCACCAGAATGATGCAGTATATCGGACGTTATTATGTCCCTATATTAATCAGACCTACGGTACCAGTGGTTCTCTATGGAAAGGGCGCTACAAATTTAATCGATAGCGAACAGTACTTATTAACCTGTATGCGCTATATCGAATTAAATCCAGTCAGAGCGAAAATGGTTCGTACACCGGCACAGTATCGATGGTCTAGTTATCGCCATAACGGGCAAGGAAAAGACGATGGTCTGATTACACCACACGATTTGTATAGCTCACTACGCAAAAGTAAGCTATCCCGAATTACCGCGTATAAAGCCTTATTTCAATCGCAGATAGATAAGGGTATTTTGAAAGTGATACGAACTGCCTGGCAAACCGGTACGCCATTAGGAAATGATTATTTTAAAGAAAAAATAGAAAAGAAGCTGAAATGTAAAGTGGGACAAGCACGTCAGGGTCGACCAAATAAATCAGATCCGACAGACTCCTGGGCAAGTGAATTTTCTGACCTCTTTAAATATTTGATTACCACTTTACACCAGTATATTCCAAGTGTATCGTTAGGAAATGGTTTATCTAAAAAGAAACTTGGAGTCACAAATAAATGAATATCTTACTATATTTCCCATCGTTCTGATTTTAGGTGCGAGACAGACAGGGAAAACAACCCTGGCCAAGACCTGCAGGCCTGATTGGAAATACTTTGATTTGGAAAAAGGTAGCGACTATGATTTTATCACTACTGATTTTGATTTCTTTTTTAGTGAGTATTCACAGAATATAATTATTGATGAAGCACAAGAATCGCCACAGTTATTTAGAGAGCTGAGAGGGGTAATCGACGCAAATAGAAAACAGAAAAATCGTTTTATTCTAACAGGTTCCAGCTCACCAAAACTACTAAAAGGTATTTCTGATTCATTGGCCGGCAGGGTTGGTATTATTGAAATTAGCACATTAAAAATGAACGAGATAGTTGAACAGCCGCTTCCTTCTTTTTATCAAATTTTTACACAGCCAATAAACAAAACGACGATTGATTTTTTAAAACAAATTCCAGTTACTACACATAATTATCTGCGGTGTATGTTAAAAGGTGGTTACCCTGAACCAATATTGGAAAGCTCTGAAATGGCTTTTTATGCCTGGATGGAAAACTATCACAAAACCTACATTTTCACCGATGTTAAACGCCTTTATCCAAAGTTGGATGATATTAAATACCGTCGGTTTATCAGTATGCTTGCGCAATTGTCAGGAAACATTATTAATAAAGCACAACTCGGACGTTCAATTGATACTTCCGAGGTAACAATAAGAGATTATCTGGATATTGCAGATAAAACATTCATTTGGCGATCAATTCCGTCCTACGAAAGTTCAAGCACTAAATCCGTTGTAAAAATGCCAAAAGGACTAATTCGGGATTCAGGTTTATTACATTATTTACTTAATATAACTTCTAGAGAGCAATTGTTGCAGAATCACGCGGTGGGTCAGAACTTCGAATCTTTCGTGATTGAGGAAATTATAAAAGGATTGCACGCTTCGATGATACCGAAATGGGATTATTATTATTATCGTACTCGAAATGGTGCCGAGGTTGATCTGGTGTTGGAAGGCAGTTTTGGACTATTACCGA
>JBGMQW010000356.1:0-2395 GCA_048060815.1 Thiohalomonadales bacterium
AGCTCTTTTCTTCCCTAAAAGGCACCGGTTTAGAGGAGGCTCAGGCCGTACTCGACAACTGGCTAGATTTTCCAGCGAAATAGTTATATTAGTGTTCTGAATTCGGCTACGGAGTTGGAGGAGTAAATGTTCGGTTACGCTAAGGGATTAGAAGCACTACCGAATGAGATAACTATAGCGATCATCAAAGCTTCTTTTAAAGACAACATTTGTGAACCTTTGTAAAACCTTTGCAATTAAAAAACCCCCAGAACATATAGGGTCTATGTGGCTGGGGGCAAAACATACTCGATCGGGGTAAACCAAGTATAGGCTCCCTATGGTCAGGGAAAACCATAAGAAGCATGCACTTTCGTACTGCTACTTATGACTCTAAATGAATAATAAAGTTCAAAAATAAATATAAAACAACTCAACAATTTTTTTATTGGTCACACCACATTAATACAAAGTAAATTTAGAAAAATTTCACAAATAAAAAAGCCCCACTCCGAAAAGTGAGGCTTTCATCAAACGCTAACTTAATAAAAGTTAGAAACTACCGTTTTTTAACCAGTCATCACAAGAACCCGGACCTGTACGAGGCGTTGGCGCAGAAAAACCAGCAACAGGTTTAGCATAACAAAAGCCTGCATCAGGGTTCTGTAAACCCGTAAAACCACCTGATATATAAGCGGCTTGACCTTCAGGACTGCGTAGGAAATCAATAAATTGACGGCCTTTCTTCTCATTTTCAGAAGTTGCTAATAATGCCAAAGAGTAAATCTTGTCACCGTTAACACCCGCGGTGTTTGGAATGCCTAAAGTAGAAAGTGTTGTACCATTCATACCCGTAACTGCAGTATTTCCTGCATTGATTTGAAATGCTAACTCAGTAATCCAAACGTAACCTACATCTACAGCAGTATAAGCAGGATCATTTACGATACCGTTTGGAGTTTCAACATGATGTACACGTGACTCATATGTGTTGTATTTATTTAATACTGCAAACTCACAGAATTTCAGGTTAGTCGCAGTACCACAACCATTATCAACAAGATCATGTGAAGTATGGTTTTCACCAGAATCACCTTCAAGCGCATCACCCGATCCAGGAAGACGTTTTGCACCTGGAGATGTTGGATGAGGCGTAGCAACCGCTTGTAATGCGAGCTCTAACCAATCTTTTGCTGAATGGGTAGCGGCAACTACAGACGTGTCATCACCAAAATGGTAATCCATAGTAATCATTGTATTTGCTTCAATGTGCCCGTTAATGTAGCCATCAACTTTTTTCATGTAACCATTTGAAGCGTTATGTATACCTTCGTTGATATGATCAAGAGAAGAAGCCACGATGTCTCCTGAAAGCAAATCCATGGCGATATCAAACTGCTTATCAAATTCTACATCACCGGTATAAGAATCCGTACCAATATTTTTTAAATTAGCAGCTGCAATCATAAGATCTAAACGGTTACGAATATAAGGAACCGCTTCGTCAATAAAACCATTGTTGGCTAAATCTTGCATTAACTTATAATTAGTTGAAGCAAAAACATCAAAATCTACTTGGAAGTTCCCTGGTAAGAAATTGCGATCTTCATCATTACCTAACGTCATACAACCGGATTTGATTTGCTTGCGGATTTGTCCTGGTGGAATCAATTCAATGAAATAACGATTTGCTTTATCATCTCTTAAATCAGCTAGAGTAAAACCTGACGCATTATTTTCGCGATAAGCAGGTTGTGTTGGATCATTTCCCTGACTCAAATTAAATGCACGCATCGCCTTATCAAACACAACCCACTGATTACCGGCCATACCTAAATTTAATTTAGATCGTTCAATATTGCCGTGAAATTCCGTTGCACGTGATGCAGGTAAAAAAGCACAAGTGCCTTTTAGCGTGTATGATTTACCACCATCATGTGCCGAAACGACAGGTGACCCAATTAATAAACCTGCGGCTAATGTCGCAAGCAATGATTTTTTAAAAACACTCTTATCCATTCCCATATTTATTCTCCTAATTTTATTGTGTGAGTGGTACTCAACTGGTAACTAATTACCAGAAGACATTATTTTTTATAAACGTGGAATAAAGAGCAAGGTTTAGATCGGGCTATAAGTAAAAAGTGATTTAACGCTGCAAAATGCATAAGGCTTTATGCACTTTGCAGTCAATTTAGCCGATATAGAAGAACTTAAAAATAAGAAAACACATTAAAATAAAGGTGTTAATTAACGAGTTGTGTAATATACAGGTTTAATAGTGCTTATTAAAATTAATGCGCTTCATCCCAATTATTACCAATACCGACATCCACAATCAAGGGCACTGATAATTCAGCAGCACTTTCCATTTTTTCTTTAATCAATTTTACTGCTGCATCAACTTGTGATTCTT
>JBGMQW010000357.1:0-2388 GCA_048060815.1 Thiohalomonadales bacterium
CGAGAACAAGATGCAGATGGCTTTGGTTTTGAAGTAGAATACAAAATACCTATTTGGGTTGAGACGGTCGATGGTAAGGAAATTCGCTATAAAACAGATCCTGATACTTCAGTCTGGCGGCGATTTAGTGAAGATTTCTTTTCAGTATTGCCTATAGAATCTCAGCTTTAAAATCATTAATAATTAATTAGAGTTAGATGTCTTTAGATGAAAATAATATTTGTTATTTTAAGCCTGTTATTAGCAAGCGCCGTAGTTGCAGATGTTCCACGCAATCAGGAAAATGAAGTTAAGCATCTATTAAACTTCATTAAAAACACTAACTGCACTATAAATAGAAATGGGACAGACCACAGCGGTCAAAAAGGCGTAAAGCACATTGAAAAAAAATATAATTATTACCGTGATGATATAAAAACCACGGAGGATTTTATTAAGTACTCAGCCACAAAAAGCATGTTGAGTGGCAATTACTATACGGTGCAATGTCCTGATAAAAAAACAATTAAAACCCAACAGTGGTTGTTAAGTGAATTAAAGCGATACAGAGATAAAAAAGCAACTGATGATTTAAAAAAATAACAGTTTGCCCGCAAATTCGGCCACAAATTTGTACTAATGAATACCTGCCAGTGTGTGCAACACTGAAAAATAACAGTTTAAAAACATACGCTTCTGGTTGTAATGCGTGTTCCGATGCAAATGTTATTTCTTATGTTTTGAATGAATGTTAATTTAATAATTAACATAAAATTAGTAGTAACTTGGTACTTTTGATAATGTAACCCATTGATTAAATACTACATAGTCAATATTTTAGAGCTTGAGTGAATCCGGGTGATAAGGCCGAAACTCCTTGGGGACGCCATACCGTCTTGTAATTCATTCCTGATACGTAGCAATCCCCTATTGCACAGTATTTTACTAGAGTAGCGGGGGATCGAATCATTCATTAAGGCATGACAATTAGGGTGTATACTGTGTTATATCGAGCTATAATTTAAGTAGAATTATTGGCAAAATAAACAAAGGTTGCCGATATATTTAATGTGAATTTCAAGGTAATATGACACTATGTTAAAAGCTGCAGACAAAAAGTTAATTGAAAATTCCGATATACCGTCTAAGGTTGAACGCCAGGAAGCGTTTCTTATGGCCTGTAAACAAGAAGGATTATCATCCCAGGAAATAGTAGAACGTGCAAGTGTCTTTCCTTCTGGTGAAAAAAGCCGTGTCCTGAAGTGGCCTAAATTGTAACCTGCATTGATTCCGGATGATTATGGCTGGTTTACTTTGGCTGAATTCAAATCAGTTTTAGATGCTCTCAATAAAAACCAAAACCCTTCTTTCCCTACAATTTTAGTTGGCGGACAAGCTCTTGTTGCATGGATTAAACATTATGATATTCCTGTTCCGAATTCTGATACTCCAGCATTAACGCAAGACATAGATTTTTTAGGAAGTGATGAACAAGCAAAATTATTGGCAAAAGAGATAGGTGCTAAAATAAATATTGCTGGAATGGATGACCACACTCCTAACACTGCAGTTCTCAGCTTTAGAAGCTCCAATACAAATAAAATTCTAATCATAGATTTTCTGAGTTATCTAATAGGGTTAAGTGAACAAGAAATCAGGAAATTAGCTGTTGCAATTAAATTTGAGTCGCTTAGTAGTATTGATATATTACATCCAATTCTGTGTCTAAAAAGTCGTATTGAAAATCTTCACAAACTCAAAAGCAAACGTAATGGTAATGGAATAACACAAGCAAGAGCGGCAATTGAAGTAGTTAAAAAGTTTTTGGGGGAAATTTCGAAGGAAGAACATGGAATGCGTCAGACTTTAAATGCAATAAAGAAACTTCGATTAATCGCTTTATCAGATGCAGGAATATTTGTATATCACGAATATGATTTAGATATTCTTACAGCAATAGACCTTAGTTTGTTTAAAGAATCAAAATTTGTAGACCAAGGGTGGCCACAACTTTGTATGACCGTAAATAATAAACGCAAAAAGAAAGTTAAGGCTATTAAGTGAAGAAACGAATTAAAATAAAATTTCTATTACCCTAAACTATCCATTGTTTACACGTAGATATAATATTTATAGTGTTTCCATCAATATACAGTGACTAGAAGGCCAATAACGCTATCAGCCCAATACGGATAGCCACATCTATTTGCTAATTACTGGTTTTTTGATGCTGTACATATTTTTTATTAATCAGGGATTAATACGCCTCGTTCACCATGGTGTGATGAATTATATTTCCCAGCCAAACACATTACGAATAACAGACCAACGTGGTTTCTTTGCCTCTGGATTCAGACCCAGAATCCAGTAGTCATAAACTCCGGCCAGGTAAGCATTATCTTCCTTCAG
>JBGMQW010000358.1:0-2384 GCA_048060815.1 Thiohalomonadales bacterium
TATTTGTCCCTATAGAGTAGTAATATAGTGATTTGGATAAAAGTTATATAAACTTCTACGACATTTTTTGAGGTACTAGTATAGGTTATTTATAGTAATTATTTACATTGGATATAATTCAAAATTTTGCAGTCTAATTTTGTAAAGGAATATTAAACACATTAATGGATATAAGGAAAGCTATGGGACGCACCATTGTACAGGAAGTACAGGTGTTGGAATCCAGGTTGAAGTTAGTTGAAGTTAATCCTATATACGATTTATATACTTTTAATATGTGATTGATGTATTTTTGAAATGATGATGAATATTAAGTTATCATTTTAGTCTTTATAATTTTTTTTACCTTTATCTCTGTTTTTTGGTTTTTTATCTTTTGTTGGAATATCAGGGATAGTAATTATTTTATCCACAAAATTGATGTCTCGATAATCGTTTTCCTGGAATCGTCCATATGCAATGGTAGACAATATGCTCGAATTAATTCCAATGCTATTAAACATCGATTTCGTGATCGCCAAAACTTGCTGTCTGTGATTCCAGTTTCTATATTTGATCACGCATTTTTTTCTTAAGCCAATCCGATAACATCGGTAATGGCATGCAAGGCAGATTGAAGTGACTTTCTGTATTGCTTTAATTTTGAACTTGCTTTCAAGTCGCGTTGAAATTGATTAAAATTTGTAGCGGTTATGGCTTCACCCATAACCGTTGTGATGCCATTCGTGACAATCAATCCATAAGTGCTATGTTGTTGCAGTTGCATATCGGATTCTACGTGCAACGTATTAGTCTCAGGAAATCCAGCCAGGAAAATATTAAGATCATCGATCAACGAAGGATTTATAGTAGAATGGAAGCCTCCCATGTGATAAAGGTAGCCCACCGGAGCACGATTTATCCAGACATAATTTTCCCTGGCATCACTGCCACGCATATAAACATCGGCTGATGATTCAAATGTTGCCACAACTCCGGGTAGTGAGGTAATCACTTTCAGAGGATCACCTTCAGTACCCGGTGCATTTATTATTTCCTCTCGTGTTAAACTTATTTTTGACACTTTATTGAAGCTGATGAACGCCTTGCACAATTAATACAATATTATCTGGAAAGAAGCCGCAGTTTTAGGATTTTGCCTTTTTTATGTTTTACTAAATTTTAAGTTCATAATCTTGAATTAAGCTTTCTGTTGGAATGTTTAATCCAATATGTAACTTTCGAATCATTACCCTTAACATTAAAAACAACACGACTATCTTTTAATATACTTGCGTTACGAGATATTTACGGCAATTGCCAAGCTTATTGTGATATTAAAATACATACAATAATATATATTTAATAAAATCATAGCTTTAGCACGAATACAGGGTCAAACCCTGTATCAAAATAAATATAATGTAGAATGCATTACCCTCAGGAATTTGGATAAATGTTTTTTGTAATTTCTGGTTGATTTTGCTAAAATACAAATATAGCACATATATTTGGAGAAAATAACTATGCCACAGATACATTGTTATGTGCCTGAGGATTTAGCAAAAAAATTTCAGGCTAAAGCAAAACAGTCACACCTTAGCGTGTCAAAATATCTTGCGTTATTAATTAAAAAAGAAGTTTCGAACCAATGGCCTAAGGATTATTTTAAGTTGTTTGGTCAATGGCAGGGTGATCCTCTGGAGCGACCTTCTCAAGCTGATTTTGAACAGAGGCTCAATTTCGACTAATGTTTTTATTAGATACCAATGTCTGTATTCAGCTGCTTAATCAAACTCATACCACTCTCATTAAACATTTCAGTCAACATCAACCTGACGAGATTGCGCTATGCAGCATTGTTAAAGCTGAACTACTGTATGGGGCACGTCACAGTAAACGAGTAGAAGCTAATATTCATTTACTAACACAATTTTTCAGCCCACTCATAAGCTTGTGTTTTGATGATCGTTGCGCCGAAGAAGCTGGACAAATCCGTGCCGATCTTGTTTCCCAGGGTAAACCCATTGGACCAAATGATCTACTAATTGCCGCAATAGCTCGTGCTCATGATGTAATCTTAATAACGCATAACACTAGAGAATTTTCAAGGATAACCGGTTTGCGATTAGATGATTGGGAAATTGAACAATGAGATTGAAAGAAAGGGGTGTTACTCTCATGATACGAATATAGAGAGCAAAACCTATTGGGCTACCGTAATGTAGTCATGATTATTATTAATTGTATAATAAAATATACAATCGATTTAATGTGCTTACTTCCGTATAAATAGGCCTGGGTAATTGCTTCAAAAATAACGTGATAACGATTATCATTAAACAATAGGCATTAAATTAATCTGTCAAAAGCCATTGATATATTTCTGTATATATTTCGTTACC
>JBGMQW010000359.1:0-2361 GCA_048060815.1 Thiohalomonadales bacterium
TATGGGGAATATTAGCAACATTCATTATGCCAGTTGCTGTTATTTTTTGGATTTCTCATTTTCGATTAACACTGTTTGGCGTGCAAGTCATAACTAGCGGAATTGTTTTTTATGTTTTCGGAATAATAATTTTATCAATACGAAATTTTTTTATAATTTAAAATTTAATATAAGCCACTCACTGTAGTATCAGGGTTAACAGTAAAACATCCCTATTATCAGCCTCTTAGATATAACTTCACAAGATTAGTAAATTTAGTTTGACAATATGGAGTCAATATGGAACGATCATTCTAACTTGGAATGTACATTCCAGATATTTAACTATTATTGATAAGGAGATTCAAATATGAACAAGCATCAACAATTCCTGAGTATTGTTAGTGTTGTGGCTGTTATGGTGTCAAGCCCTGTACAGGCAGATGAGTTTAAACAAAAGCGATTATCCAATAAAATAAATTCACCGGGATATTCAAAAATTGTAACAATGGCAAATTCGATGGGAGGCTTAAATAAAATTTTAAGTTTTAAAGTACAGGAATTTGTTGCAGAAGGCAGTCGCTTTGAACCGGAACAAGCTAAAAAACCCGGTGGAGAATTTAAGAGTGTCGGTCATTATAATCAAAAGTTAGTAAAAGTCTTCGACAAACAACAATCAGTGACTGATTGGGATATAAATGTTCAATATCCCTTTATTGAGCAACGCTCTTTTACTGAAGTTATAAATGGCAAGCAGGGTGCTGTATACGGTTTTGATACTATCGTTGCACCACCACAAGCTCCAATGTTAAACACTCGCTTAGGTGCACGTGTAAAACAAAATTTAGTCAGCTCACCTTTAGCATTAATACACCGAGCCAAGCGATTATCAGCTCAAGTTAAATATATGGGAACAGCTGAGTTTCATGGCAGGCAGCAACACATAGTGAGTATTCCAGGATGGGATCAAGCAATAAAATTGTTTATCGATGTAAAAACAAAACTTCCATCAAAAGTTGAAACAATGGAAGATGATGCAGTTTATGGTGACACCCGATGGGAAGTTATTTTTACAAATTGGAGTGAAGCTAATGGGGTTAAAGTTCCTGTGACATTACAGCATAGAATTAATGGCAGGTTGATTAACTCAGAAATTCGTTCTTCAATTAATTTAACAAAAACTGTTGACCCAACGCAGTTTACAATTCCGGCTGAACTGCAAACAGCATTCAATATGGATCAATTTTCCTGGGGCCTTCGTTCATCTCAATGGTTTAACCGCATGTTAGCGTTTGCGATTCCATTTGATTTAGATCAGCGTAGTGCAGCAATATCACAGATTGTTGAAGTTGCGCCAAAGGTATTTCATGCAAAATCGCTTACGCATCACAGCATGATTATTGAAATGAAAGATTATTTAATCGTAACGGAAGCACCACTTTATGAAGAGCGTTCACAAGTTGTTATCAGCGAAATAAAACAACGCTGGCCTAATAAACCGATTAAGTATTTGGTAGTAACACATTTTCATAATGATCATGTCGGTGGTTTACGTGCCTACGCTGAAACGGGTGCTACTATTATAGTGGGAAGTCAAACTAAAGATCACTATGAAGCAATCATAAAGGCTCCCCATACTGTTTTTCCCGATGCCTATTCAAAAAATCCGGTTGATGTAACCATTAAAACAGTTGAAGCTGGTCATGAACTGATTTTATCTGATGGTTATAGAAATGTTAGAATCTTTGATGTTGCCAATCGTCATGCCATTGGTACCCTGGTTCCATTTGTTGAAGATGCAAATTTAGTGTTTGTTAGCGATCTTTACTCACCAGAATTTTTTGCACCATTAATTCCACAATTGTTTTTAGGTTGGTCAGAAGATTTACTGGCGGCATTATCCGTTAGTCCTTTGGATATTCAATGGATAATCGGTGGCCATGGTGGTGTTAGCAGTTATGATACTTTTGTTACTCAAGTGGAATCATCACTTAAGTAATTGGTTTGTAACTATTCAGCATAATTAGAAAAAAGAGAAAAAATGAGGATTTGGAATCGGGACAGCCCAATCAAGACCGTCTGCTTCATGGATGAAGCAGTCGAGCGGCCATGGATGGCGAATAGCGAGTCTTGATTGGGCTGTCCCGGTTTCAAAGCCGGCGAACTTAGTAGAAATTAATTTATACTCTCTGTTTTTGAAATACACTGAATAGTTATACTAGTTATTTGTAACCTGGTTAATGGACGCAAGAAAAATAGGACGCTACCGGTTAAAACTGGTAGCGTCTATTAATCTAATAGACTAGGCAGATTTCTGTTGGAAATCGAAATTTGGAATTTTAGTGGCAAAAGACCAAACAAATTCATCAGGGTCTTGCAACA
>JBGMQW010000360.1:0-2361 GCA_048060815.1 Thiohalomonadales bacterium
TTATATGGAATAATTAAAAGATTAATTTTAAATCGTTTAATTATTCCGTATTTGCTACTCTACTTCGTTTTGTTGACTCTCACTTAATTTTATTCAGTACTTTCGTCACATTGAAATAATTCGTTACAACTTTAATACAATGTAAAATAATATTCTATGTTAGCTTTATTAGACTAAAGTAGTTTTTTTATAAACAGAGTCGATTTATTAAATTATATATTTAGTAGCATAAATTTATTTGGTAAATCGTCCTTATAAATCAGACTTTCAATTTTTATCATACGTTATATTCTATAAAAGTTACATCACAACTTAGTTTTTAAAAATGGAATACAAAATTTAAAAAGGAAAAAATTATGTCGTCAAATGATAATGATACATCTATTATAAATAAAGCCAACCCTGCAGTTGTTCCACCATTAACAGATCCAAATAAACAAGATTTATTTATACAACAAGCACCTAATGCCTTAGCACCAAATTTTATCTATAACGCGATTAATGGAAAAGGCGGTAATTTGTATGAAATTGTTGTACAGCAGGCGGTACATCAAACAGGGATAAAAGATAGCAATAATAATCTTTTAAACACCAGAATTTGGGGTTATGGCGAAAATAATACTGAACGAGATAATATTAATGTCACCTGGCCAGGTAAAACTTTTGTTGTTAACAGTAACATTGAAACTAAAGTGACATGGATTAATGGTTTAAGAGATGCAAGAAATAATCCGCTAGCGCATTTATTAGCGATTGATACAACCAATCACTGGGCATATTCACTAAATGATCGAAGCCGAAATCTGGGCACTGATGGCGTGCCACTAGTCACACATTTACATGGTGGTAATACCGATTCTAATTCAGATGGCAACCCGGAGTATTTTGAAGGTTTAACCGCAAACAGTCGTGGACCACGCTATGTCAGTAACAATTACACCTATGGTAATACCCAGGATGCTGGCACGTTATGGTATCACGACCATGCTTTAGGCATTACCCGGTTAAATGTTTATACCGGTCTTGCGGGATTTTATATTATTCGTGATGACTATGACACAGGTTTAGAAGATAACCCTTTAAGTTTACCCGCTGATGATCATGAACTGGCCTATTGCGTTCAAGATCGTAGCTTTAAAACCAATGGCGATTACTATTACCCAACGAGTACAAATCCAAATTACCCTCCGCATTCAATAGTATCTGAAATATTCGGTGACCATATTTTAGTGAATGGTAAAATTTGGCCTAAAACAGATGTTGAACCCTGCAAATATCGAATACGTTTGTTAAATGGCAGCGACACCCGATTTATGCGAATACGGTTTCGTAGTGTGGCTTTAAATGAAACCAGTTTTGGACCTTCATCACCCGTTCTCAACTTTACTGTAATTGGATCAGATCAAGGATTTTTAAGACAAGCTGTTGATGTCACTAAACTGGATTTTATGCCAGCCGAGCGTCTGGATATTATTTTTGATTTTGCATCGGTGCCTGAAAATACCCGTATCATTATTGAAAACACATTAGGTGATGTACCCATTACTAGTAGAAATGACAGTGCACTAGGTGCGCGAACGAATCGAATAATAGCTTTTGATATTACTAGACCAATCGACTCCAGGTGTAATTTTGATAAAAATACATTCAATCGCATGATTGCTGATATTTATCCCCATATCCATGATGTTCCGGTTAAAACACGTAATCTTGGATTATTTGGAACGCGCGATGAATTCGGGCGTATGGTGCCAATGCTCGGAACTGCAGAAATGGTCAAGGACGAGAATCAAACTGATGTACAAGGCTCATTAGGCTGGAGCGATCCTGTCACTGAAAATCCAAATGAAGGTGATACTGAAATTTGGAATTTTTATAATACGACTGATCACGCTCATCCTATCCACGTGCATTTGGTGCATTTTGATATTCTGAGTCGTAAAAAGTTTACTGCAACGGTTCAAGTCAAGGATATGATGATTGATGGGAAATTGCGAAAAGGCAAATTTATGACGAATATCGTTTCTACTACTAATGAACCGGTCTATGAGAGTGAAAGAGGACCAAAAGACATGGTAATTTGTTATCCAAATGAAGTCACTCAAATTAGAATGAAATTTGATAAACCAGGACGGTATGTCTGGCATTGTCATATTTTATCGCATGAAGATCATGAAATGATGCGTCCAATCTACGTTACACCGAAATAAAGGCGGTAAATGGAAGAGCAGGTGTCGATACACTCTAACGCATCTGCTCTCAAGTGAGAAAAGTTTATCAATTTTTATATAACCATCATCAGTATATGGTAATAACCTTATTTAACATCAAATTATTTTATTGATACATTAATATTATCTT
>JBGMQW010000361.1:0-2360 GCA_048060815.1 Thiohalomonadales bacterium
TGCTGATGCAAGTAGTGCTGCTTCAATAATATTTTTTAATTGTTCAATATTCATAGTTTATCTAAATTTATCTTGTTAAATTAAATATGCTGTTATCTATTCTGTATTCTATTCTATTCTATTGGTTCAATACTTCCCGAACGCGCTTTCACATGAATCGGTCCAAAAGTTTCTGTTTGAATAAATTCAATTACCGATTGTTTTATTAATTCTAATATTGCTAATAAAGTGACAACAATGCCACTCTTACCTTCTTCTGGATCAAACAAATCTACAAAGTCGGTAAATGTTTTATCATTAACGCGATCTAGTACAATTGACATTCGTTCCCGAACAGAAAGTG
Source organism: Thiohalomonadales bacterium (assembly GCA_048060815.1). Taxonomy (GTDB): domain Bacteria; phylum Pseudomonadota; class Gammaproteobacteria; order UBA6429; family Thiohalophilaceae; genus CAYQUC01. Next base: position 344 of record JBGMQW010000361.1, read on the forward strand.
GCTCTAATTCAATTTTATGATGCGCGAAAGTTTCGGCACGAATAATAACTTCTTTTAACGCCAACAATAGATCACGCATTTCAACTTTAGCTTGAAGCTTAATTACTTTTTTATCTTCGACAATAGCATTAACTTCTAATGTATCTCGACCCATTCGTGGCATTGTGTCTATATCTTCAGCTGCTTTTTTATAACGTTCGTACTCCTGAAGTCGTCGCACTAATTCAGCCCTGGGATCATCTACATCTTCATCATCAACCTGTATTCGCGGTAATAACATTCTTGATTTAATTTCAGCTAGCATTGCAGCCATCACCAAATATTCTGCAGCTAATTCGAAATGTAAGTCATCCATTAACTCAATATATTCTATATATTGTCGCGTTATTTCTGATACCGGAATATCAAGAATTTCTAAATTTTGTTTTTTTATTAAGTATAATAGTAAATCTAACGGGCCTTCGAATGCCTCTAAAAATACTTCAAGTGCCTCAGGTGGAATATATAAATCTTTTGGAACTTCTGTTACTTCAGTACCTTGAACAATTGCAAAAGGCATTTCCTGTTGAGTTGACTTAGTGTGTTCTGATTTATTTTCTGTATTCAAAAGAGTTGCCTATAACTATAAAAATATTAAGACTAATAAGATAAGCCCATTACCTGTTTAACTTCTTCTAAAGTTTGTCTGGCAATATCACGAGCTTTATCTGTTCCTTCATTTATAACCGAACGAACTAGTTGCTTGTCAGCTTCATATTCTTTTGCTCGTTCACGAATCACAGCTACTTCTGCTTGAATAACTTCAATTATTGGCTGTTTGCAATCCAGACATCCGATACCAGCAGAACGACAACCTTCTTGTACCCAATCTTGTACTTCATGATTTGAATAAATCTGATGTAAATTCCAGACTGGACATTTTTCAGGTTCACCAGGATCATTTCTGCGAACCCGTGCTGGATCAGTTGGCATTTTTCGTAATTTTTTATCGATGCTGCTAGCTTCTTCATGCAATGAAATAACATTATTATAAGACTTTGACATTTTCTGACCATCTAGACCAGGCATTTTTGAAGCATTTGTTAATACCGAATCTGGTTCGACTAATATCAGTTTACCACCACCTTCCAAATAACCGAATAGTCGCTCCTTATCGCCCAATGTAATATTTTGTTGTGACTCTAATAATGCCTGAGCTGTTTCTAATGCTTCATCATCTCCTTGCTCTTGAAATTTCTTCTGCAATGTTTTGAATAGCTTGGCATTTTTCTTACCCATTTTTTTAATTGCCGCTTCAGCACGTTCCTCAAAATCAGCTTCTCGTCCATAAATATGATTAAATCGCCGGGCAACTTCACGAGTTAATTCAATATGAGCTACCTGATCCTCACCAACCGGTATTAAACCCGCTTTATAAATAAGAATATCGGCGCTTTGTAATAATGGATAACCTAAAAAACCATAAGTTGCTAAATCGCGTTCTTTTAACTTAACTTGCTGATCTTTATAACTTGGCACACGCTCTAACCAACCTAGAGGCGTAATCATTGATAATAGTAAATGTAACTCAGCATGTTCAGGCACTCGAGATTGAATAAATAAACAGGCTTCACCCGGATCAATGCCAACAGCCAACCAGTCAATGACCATATCCCAAACACTCTTCTCAATAATTGAAGAATCCAGATAATGTGTAGTCAAAGCATGCCAATCTGCGACAAAAAAGAAACATTCGTATTCATGTTGTAATTTTACCCAATTCTTCAAAACACCATGATAATGCCCTAAATGCAGCGTTCCAGTCGGACGCATCCCAGATAATACTCTATGACGATTGTTCGATAATACACCCACGTAAAATTTTCCCTGACTTTCTAATAAACGAAACTGTTAAGAACTAATTACCACAAATAATACATTAATATCATATGTTTATAAAAATATATTAATGTTTATTATTATTTATTTTATACTCTATTATACTGTTATCACGGGCACAACAATAGTATACAAAAGC
>JBGMQW010000362.1:0-2357 GCA_048060815.1 Thiohalomonadales bacterium
ATAGCATAGCAAACAGATATGGCATGTCACTGATCAAAAATGATGAATTATGGCAGTTTGAATTCCGAGAAAGCGCTTAAGAATACCAATACGTTACAAATAAATGATATAGGGCTAGTGCAACAATCAACAGTGCAACGCTAACATGCAAAATTAACCAGCAATTGACATAACTCACATTGCGCAATTTAAATTGTTGCGGACTCAATAAACCCAATAAACAATTCGTTAAAAACAGACTAGACAATAACACCTGATAGGCATACCCCAGTTCCATTGAATGAATATACAATACCAGTGGTGCAAACACACCCTGTATTTTATGCAAACTAAAATGGTAACGCATTGATTTAGTGTCTTTTCGGGCGCGAGCTAATTTGAATTGATACCCAACATACAGTAATAATAAATAACCGGTTGTTTGTTTATAAAGTGTGTCGTGTTGCAACTCAACCAGGAAATGAAATTTTAACTGTAATGTTAATTGCACTATGTATAATAACAATAAACTAAATCCAACTACTAAATATAACTTACTGTTAACATTACTATTTGAAATTGCAGTTCGTAATTTTTCCTGAAAATTAGAATCAGTGTTTAATAGTGTAAAACTCATTTTATAAGCCTTTTTCAGTAGATGAATCTGAATCATTTACAATATTAACTAAAGATGACAAAGTGACAATAGATGCTTGTGAACGAATTTTATTCATAAACACTTGAGTCGATGGTAAAAAATAGCCTTGATCAGGCCACTTATCACCGACCAAGGGTGGATTCTTTTGACTACTGATGTGTTTTAGATATCGCGCATAACTGGTTTTTACTGATAACTCAAATTCAGAAATCATTAACAGTGCCTGTGCAATTGACACTGTATCATCTGGATAAGTCCATGTTGTTGCTCCCATAACATCATTTAACGCCCAGTCATTTTTTGGGCTTTGCTTATGCTTGTTATGGCAATTGACACACGCCTGTGCAATCGCAATATCAGCCGACATATAGACGTATATCCCCATTTCCTTTACATTAAAAAATCGATCAGTTTTGTTAATTTTGATATCATTAAAATACTGATACTGTGTACCGCTAAATTTATTTGCTTCATTTATCGGAAAATCAGATCCTAAATATAAACCCAAACGTACAGGTCGACGTTCAAGATTCCTGGCGGTTTCGCGTAACAATTGTGCTGGCAGTGGTCCGGCCATAACACCCTGTTCCTGCCATTTTTCATCAAATTTTAATCCGGATTTTTTACCCTTTATTACAATTTCTTTAGTATAAGTTGATCGTACAATTTTATTTTCGTCATTGAGTATTCGTAATATTTTTTCAACCGATATTTTTTTATCACCAAATGCATTTTTTACTAAAGGTGGTGGTGCTGTGACAAATAAATAAATTGACAAAACAATACCACCCACAAAGAATAATAAAAATTTCTTCATATTCATGTTAATTTCCTATTTTCTCTGGTGCTACTTGATATAATTTTTCTTTCGAATAGGGCGAAGCGAAAACATTAAAATACTGTGCAATGGTTTCTTTATGAATTCGCTTTTGATAATCCGTATTAATCTTCATCCGATGATTACCATGATAATCATGGCACCCTAAGCAACTACTCCAATCTTTATTTTCGACAATTTCCTGATGCGTTTTTGTAATTGGGTCGTTTTTAAGCTTTAAGTTTTTATGGCAATTTTTACAAAATACCATATCGCTAGTAACACGCTTACCCGTATGTTCGCGGTGACATGAAACACAAAATTGTGGCTGAATTTGTTTTTGTATTTTTTGGTACTTTGGCTCGAAAAATCGATATACCGGGTGTCGGTCGTTTGGCCTTTCATGACAATAAATACACTCATTATTAGAAACCGGTTTCAATCCAAATGACACTGCTTGCTCACGTCCACCTAATAAATATTGTATATTAGCCTGCAAACGCTGACGTATTGAGCCAATATCTTCTTTATGACAATGCTCGCATTTCAATTTTTCATGACCAATATTACCCGGACCAGTAGCATGAAGTGTCACCGATTGAGGCAAGATTAGAATAACAACAACTAATAGAGCAACAAACAAACCAAGAAAATACCCAATTTTACGGCGCATCAATAAGTTAAATTTTTGCATGTCAAATCATTGTAAACACATGAATTATAATATTTTATATATAACATAAGGCTATTATTTTAATACACTAAAAATACCGTTTTAATATGTGAATTATTACCGTAAACACAGATACCACTTTACACCAAATTTATTTAAAAATTACTATTAACATTTTGTAACAAATCTTAACCTTTCCGAAAGGATTACAGGGTTTACAATCCCTAGTA
>JBGMQW010000363.1:0-2322 GCA_048060815.1 Thiohalomonadales bacterium
AGTTACAATAATTTAAAAGTAGATACTTATCTTGCAGAAACAGAAAAAAGAACCTATCGATATAGACGCTATGGTGCTTTCTGTCTTGATACCGTTAAAATGAAACTTACCGAATTAAATATAAATACATTCGAACAATCGAAATTTGTGAATAGTTTATATGGAGGAATTATTCGACAATTTCCAAAGGCAACTGATGCTTCAATAAAAAATCCATTTTTAAAACAACTGATACTTGCTGATTTTGAATGTTTACCCTTAACGAAGGAGTTTAAAAAAATACACAAATGGTTTGTAGGTTTTCACAAAATACGAATAACAACTAATTCTCGATCGTTAGCTCATGCAACACCAGAAGGAATTCATTGTGATGGACATCAGTTTGTAGTGCAACACTTTATATCACGCCAGAATATTATAGGTGGAGTTTCACAAATTTATGATAGAAAAAAGAATTCATTAGACAAAATCACATTCGATGAATTTCTTGATACCTGTTTCGTTGATGATAAACGTGTAATGCATTCTGTGTCACCACTAAAATCAACTGATAATATGAATGGATATCGAGATATGTTAATAATCGACTTTGAACCCAGATGTAAACAGGAGGGAAAATGAACTCCGTTTACTTTAATAATCAATCTATATTTCCGAGTAAAATTATTTGTGTAGGAAGAAACTATCATGATCATATTGTAGAATTAAATAATCCTGTACCAGATGAAATCATTATTTTTAATAAACCAAACTCATCAATTTCAAATGAAATTAAGTATATTGATAAAGAATGTAATTTTGAAACCGAATTATCCTTTATGATCATGGATAATAAAATTTCAGGTATAGCTATTGGTTTTGATATCACTAAAAGAAATTTACAAAATAAATTAAAGAGTAAGGGATTGCCATGGGAGAGAGCAAAATCATTTGATGGTTCAGCCGTGTTTACAAAATTTGTGGCTACTGATTTTTTGCTTGATAACATTAATTTTATACTTTTAATTAATAATAAAATACAACAGCAAGGCTCCATAAAACAGATGATAAATACACCGACTGAAATTGTTGATTATGTTAAAACTTTCATGAGTTTATGTAATGGAGATATAGTGATGACTGGAACACCGAAAGGTGTATCAACATATAATAAAAATGATCATTTTCACGTTAAGTTACTTTTGGAGAACGATGTTCTAATAGAACAAAAGTGGCTTGTTAAGTAGATAAATAATTACGTACTATAAGGAATACAATGTGAATACTGAAATGCAAGTTTTAAAATTAAATAAACCCGGAAAATTTACTATCCTGAACTCACACATTCCCGAATTAGGTGATAATGATTTACTCGTTAAATTTAAATTCTCCATGTTGTGTGGCAGTGATTACCCAAAATTCACCGATAATTGTCCCAGTATTTCGTGTCCATTACCAACAGGAATGCCCATACATGAATGTGTTGGCGAAATTATCTTAAGTAACAGTAAATCATATCAAATTGGCGATACCGTGCTTGCAATGCCAAAATGTGATGCTGGACTATCAGACTATTTTATTGCAAATGATAGTAAAGCTATCAAACTTCAAGGTTGGAAAGATGAAGACTTAAAATATGCTCCACTAAGTCAACCTGCCGGAACGATATTAAATGCGATTGATAAAATTGGAAATATTGAGAATAAAAAAATACTTGTATTTGGACTGGGTGGAATAGGAACTATCTTTTGTAATATTCTACGTATAAAGGGCGCTAATAATATTATTGCAATTGATCCAAATGAATTTCGTCGTACCATGGCAAAAGATAAATTAGATATAATTAGTACATCTCGATGGAACAACAAACTCACAAAAGAATTTGACGTTGTTATAGATGCAGTTGGGCAAACTGATCAAGAAGCTATTATTAATAATTCAATTAATAGTGCTAAAAATCATGGAAAAGTCGTTTTGTTTGGTATACCCACTATTAAAAATCAAACTATTAATATTTATGATTTAATTAGAAAAAATCTAACCATAATTGGTGTAATTAACCCTTATTGGGAAAAATATCTTAAAGATGGAGTTAATATAGTACAAACTAATTTAAACCTATTTAGAGATTTACTTACCCATGAGTTTCCACTGAGTCAAGCGGAGTCAGCATTTAAATTATTTGGACAAAAAGATACTAAAAGATTAAAAATTTTACTTTACAACGATTTCTCTTAAACACACTTTCACACTAAATAACTACTAGCCTAACGTTTCACACATCAGGGTTAATATTGTATGGATTCAATATTAAGTTTTACCACTATCGCATTTTTACTAGTA
>JBGMQW010000364.1:0-2318 GCA_048060815.1 Thiohalomonadales bacterium
AATAAACGCGTAACCATAAAGCTCAAAACAAAACCGATAGCAGACATGATAATCACAAAAAGTTCAATATTGTCAATAGCGATTAGATTTGCAATATAATCGCCAAGTATCGCAAAACATAACATAAAAAGTAAGGGTAGAATATACATTAAAAACGAACCATATAAAAATACTCGTTCATTAATACCAACAATTATAGTATCACCAGTTTTAGCGTTAATAGTATTTTCAAGACTAAATTCGATGGTTTTTACTTTAAAGTAATTTGATATTATACCGGTACCACAAGCTTTATTAACACTACACGAACCACAGCTTGTTTGTTTTTGAGTGGCAACAACTATGCGTTCGTTATTACATGAAGTAACAATGGCACTTTCTTCAATCATTTGTTGTTATTTGTCGAGTTGATTCACTGATCATTTTGACTGCAATCATAGGTACATCACCTACTGCAGTAATATGAAATTTATTTAAATGCCTACCATAAGCATTAATAGCACCCATTGATGTTCCTCCTAATAAATTAGATTCTTCATCTAGATGATTTTCAACATAAACTGACACTGTCGCCAAACCATCTGAAACCACTAAATGCTTTAATGGTTCATTTCCTCGTGGCATTGTGTGGTTTCGCTTCATATTGACTTTGAATCCCGGTGGTAGTTTATCAAAACCCCATCCACTAAATGATTTAGAATTCACATTTTTTTGTTTTTTTGCTTTATACCAGGTATATTTTTTTCCATCTGTCGTTGGTTTAAATAATTGGTCATCCAGTTGTTCATGGTATTTCAAATTAGTAAATAAAAATTGCTCAACCATTTTATTATTTTCATCAGTCAGATGTGATTTCAATAATAATCCGGTTTTTACATCTATCCACAAGCTATAACCAAAACGATACTGGTCTTTTGGAGTAACTGTAATTTTTTGGGCTAAATGACCAGCAACATTTTCTTGTTGTTTTAAACTAAAGATGTAATAACTTAATTTACTAATTTGTGTTGGAAATGAAGGTGGAAATGTTGATAATGGTCTGCTCTTTTCAACTACAACTGAATTTTTGTCAGGTAGTACACAAGTTACAAGATTATTATTGCGAATTACCTCTTTACCACTACCGTCCATAGAAACTAATCTTTCAATTTCGCCTAATTCATCGGCTCGGTGAAATATTTTCATTACTGTTAATTCAGTATTTTTTCCATACACAAACGTACCACTAAAAGTCTGCATATGACCTGCATTTGCCATTTTTTCTAACCAAATTTGAATAATCTCCTGGTTAGTTGTGGTTGCATTTACTAAAAATGTCCAAAAATAAACAGCGACAATTAAAGCGAGTTTATTTTGCATTTATTGACCGTACTATTTTAACTGTAGGATTAAAATTTACAACTCTGGTATAGGGTATAGCACCTTGCATACCGGATGAGACCGCATATTCATTATGATTTACCAGGTAACTATTCAATTTTGCAGCAACAGCTTTATTTAATTCTATATTTCGTGTTGAAGCAGTTTGAATATTGTTTTCCTGAATAGAAATCGAGTCAGACTTGTTCGCTACAACTAACGACTGGTTATTGCTCGAACCAGTATTTAGTTGCACCACTAAAATTGCGACAGTTGTCACGGATGCGGCAATAGCCATACTCCCAACTTGCTTTAAAAAACTTTTACTACTCAATAGTTTTTGCTTCACCTTTAAGGGTGCTAAAACTGTTGGTTCATTTGCAATCGCTTCACGTATTTTAAGTGAAATATCAAAATTATCCACTTTTGATACTTGATTGCGCATAACATCTCTAATTAAATGGTATCGTTTCCAACGAGTACGTACACTTTCATCCTGTACATTTTTCAGAATTAAATTAATATCGGATTCTTCACCATCCATTAAGGCGGATAATTGTTCATCAATATTATTCATAATAATCTCTCTCTGTATATCATAAAAGTATAAAACTTAATCATTTACCTAATCATTCAATAGCGGATCTAATAACTTGTCTATTGCTTCTCTAGCCCTAAAAATTCGTGAACGTACTGTACCAATTGGACAGGACATTGCATCAGAAATTTCATCGTAACTCATACCCTCTAGTTCTCTTAAGATGATTGCGGTCTTAAGATCATCAGGTAATTCATCAATTGCTTTTAAAACCACACCGGCAATCTCATCTTTTAGTGCAATTCTCTCTGGTGACGCATATTCTCGAAGAGAACCTGCACTATCATATTGCTCAGCCTCAGTAGCTTCGATATCGGTACCGGGTGGCCTTCTCTTTTGAGCAACCAGATAATTCTTTGCC
>JBGMQW010000365.1:0-2297 GCA_048060815.1 Thiohalomonadales bacterium
GATGTTGTTCATGTGCATGACATTACCGATGGGGTATTGTTAACTCGTTTGTTTAAATCTTTATTTGAAAATGGGGTTACATTGTTTGGAACCTCGAATGTAAAAATAAATGACTTATACAAAAATGGCTTACAGCGTGATTTATTTTTGCCAACAATTGATTACTTAAATAAAAATACTATTGAATTTGAATTGTTAGCAAGCGAAGATTTTCGATTAATACAATTAGAAAAGAGTGGTACATACCATACAGAAGGTGATCATAAAAAAATCATGACTGCGCATTTTGAATCTTTAGCTCCTACCAGTAGCATTCAATCAGGAAACATTACTATAAATTATCGAACAATAGATACTATAGCCTTATCAGATGATGTTGTATGGTTTGATTTTAAATCTGTTTGTATGCGAGCTCTTGCGGCACCAGATTATTTAGAGATAGCTCAAATATTTCATACAGTTTTAATTAGTAATGTTCCTGTTTTAACTGAATCTGAAGATGATGCCGCTAAACGATTTATACATTTAATTGATGCACTATATGATCACAGAGTAAAAGTAGTTATTTCTGCCAGTGTATTACCCTTTAAAATTTATACCGGGAAAAGACTCAAATTTGCTTTTGAACGTACTATTAGCAGGTTGACTGAAATGGCGAGTAAAAAATATTTATCAATGCCTCATATTATTTATAATTGATTTAATGTAATCATAGTTATATTAAATATGAAATCAAATAACCATAATTATGATTTTATTCTTGCAATTGACCAGGGTGGTCATGCGAGTCGTGCCAGAATATATACTTTAAATGGAGATATAGAAACGAGTGCCACGTGTAATATTGAAACACAACACCTTTATAAACATGGTGTGGAATATATTCAACATAGTGTTAAAGAAATAGTTCAATCGATTGAATTTGTAATTTCAGAATGTGCAAAATATTTAGGGGATACGCGAAAATTTAAAATTAAAGCCGGTTTTGCAACACAACGTTCAACTATTGTTTGCTGGAATTATAAAACCGGTGAAATTTTGTCTGATGCTATTAGTTGGCAAGATACTCGTGCTTCAAGCTATATAAAAAATTTTATAACAAATAATGATTTAATTAAATCTAAAACAGGTTTATTTTTATCGGCTCATTATGGTGTTAGTAAAATTAAATGGTGTTTGGATAATCTTGAAACTATACAGCAAGCTTTTCAGGATAATGAATTGTGTATTGCACCGTTATCCAGTTATTTACTCTTTTCTTTTATTGAAGGTTCAAGGCGCCTTGTTGACCCCGCGAATGCTGCTCGAACCTTGTTATTGAATCAAAATACTTTAGACTGGGATGAAGATTTATTAAAATTATTTTCTATTCCAAAATCAGTTTTACCTGAATGTGTGGCATCAAAATATGACTATGGTAAGTTAAGTAACTGGGATGGGATATGTGATGTTCAAATTTGTACGGGGGATCAATCTTCTGCAGTATTTTCTCAGGGTTTACCCCAAAATAACCACTTTATTGTAAATATTGGTAGTGGTGCATTTGTTTTAAATATTAATAAAAAAAGTGTTGCACCAGCTCGGATTTTGTCAGGTTGCATCTATACTGATAACCTAAGTAGAATAAATGCCTGGGAAGGAACCGTAAACGGAGCAGGAACAGCACTGGATTGGTTACAAAAGAAATATACTGAAGTTAATATTTATCAGCAATTACCAGATTGGCTGGAAAATAAAAACGAGGAAATACCATTATTTATAAATGGTATTTCCGGTGTCGGATCACCTTATTGGATAACAGCATTAAAATCACGATTTATCGGTGAGGCACTATTACCAGCAAAAGCTATCGCCGTGGTTGAGAGTATTGTTTTTTTAATCAGTGAGAATATTAATTTGATGAAAACAGAGTCGGTTAATTTTATCAATATTTCTGGAGGTTTATCCATACTGGATGGACTTTGTCAAAAATTATCTAATTTAACCGAGTTAGAAGTTACCAGATCTCAAAATAAGGAAGCAACATTGTCAGGATTATTTTTTTTGCTTTCTGAATCTAAATTAAATTATAAAATTAAAAATAATGAAAAATTTCACCCAACTTTAAATCAATCATTATCTGATCGATTTATTAACTGGAAAAAAGTGATGGCAAATGAATAAGGATATTCCGCGTATAGTGGCTCATCGTGGATATGCAAAGAAATATCCGGAAAATACTTTGATTTCAATATCCGCGGCGTTTGATCTGGGGGCATGTTTTGTCGAAATTGATGTTCAATGTTTAAATGATGGAA
>JBGMQW010000366.1:0-2292 GCA_048060815.1 Thiohalomonadales bacterium
TTTAATACCAATACATCAAAAGCTTTTTTATCACCTTTCTGTACTCGTTCAATTAGTTGTTGGTCAACGTTCTGTTCACCCATCCGGGCCGCCCTGATTTCAATTTAGTTAATATAAACGATGCCGGATGTTATTAATTACGACACTCGTTCTGCTTTGTAGTTCGCTTATCTACATAATAAATTTGCGTATATTTTGGTTATTGTATAAATTAATTGCATTATATTAATATGTCATTATGTTACTACATAAAATGTTAAACAATGGCACTATAGTAATAAAACTACTAAAAAAAGAACATTTATTAATCACGTGTAGACATTTTTAAATCAATTGAACAAAACGAATGACAACATTAAACAGTGACATTTTAATCATCGGTACTGGTGCAGCAGGCTTATCAGCAGCTCTAAGATTAGCCGATAAAAAACATATCTTCTTGATTTCAAAGGTTAATTTGCTTGAGAGTAATACTTTATATGCACAGGGAGGGATTGCTGCGGTACTCGATGATAATGATTCCATTGAATCACATATATCCGATACGATAAAAGCTGGAGCTGGATTGTGTGATGAAAAAATTGTTGAATTTGTGGTTCAAAAAGGTCCGGAAAACATTCAATGGCTAATTGATCAGGGGGTTTTGTTCACCCGGGCTGACTCAGATACACAGGGCTATTCTTACCATCTTACTAAAGAAGGTGGACATAGCTCTAGACGAGTCATTCACGCAGCTGACAAGACAGGATATGCAATACAAACCTGCTTATTAGAGAGAGTATTAGATCATCCCAATATTACTATCTATGAGCATCATAATGTAGTTGATTTAATTACCACTAATAAAACAGGTGATAATACCAAAAAATGTATCGGCGCTTATATTTTAAATCGAAAAACTGAGCAAGTTGAGGTATTTATCGCGCCTACGGTAATACTGGCTACTGGTGGCGTTAGTAAAGTTTATCTTTACACCAGTAATCCGGATACAGCATCAGGTGACGGTATTGCGCTAGCCTGGCGCATAGGTTGTAGAGTAGCAAATATGGAATTTAATCAATTCCACCCAACTTGTTTGTATCATCCTGATGCAAAATCATTTTTAGTTACTGAAGCTGTTCGAGGTGAAGGTGGGATATTAAGATTACCTAACGGCAAAACATTTATGAAGCAATATCACCAAGCTGCAGAGTTAGCACCTCGTGATATTGTGGCACGGGCTATTGATAATGAAATGAAACGTCAGGGTATTGAATGTGTTTATTTAGATATTTCACATAAACCTGCTGCTTTTATTAAGGAACATTTTCCAACAGTTTATTCGCGATGCAAAAGTTATGGCATTGATATCACTGTGGATTCAATTCCTGTTGTTCCTGCAGCACATTACACCTGTGGAGGTGTGATGACTAATATACATGGTCAGACAAATGTCCCGGGGTTATATGCAATTGGTGAAGTTGCTTTTACTGGTTTACACGGTGCAAATCGAATGGCAAGCAACTCTTTACTAGAATGTCTGGTATTTGCGCAGTCAGCAAGTTTGCATATTTTAGAAAACACTCAGCAAAATATTAGAAATGTCAAAATCCTCGATTGGGATGAAAGCAGGGTTACCGACTCAGATGAAGAAGTTGTTGTTACCCACAACTGGGATGAATTACGCCGATTCATGTGGGATTATGTTGGTATTGTTAGAACCACAAAACGATTACAACGAGCTGCCAGTCGAGTTCATTTATTATTAAAAGAAATAGATGATTACTATGGTAACTTCCGTATTACCAATGATTTATTAGAGCTACGTAATCTTACGGTTGTTGCAGATTTAATAATTCGGTGTGCGCTTAAACGAAAGGAAAGTCGTGGCTTGCATTATATTCTAGATTATCCAAATATAGAAAACAAAAATAAAGTTGAAAATACTATTATTATACCTGACGTTGACACCGTTGAAAGTTATTCTAATGTGAATTAACTGATTTAAGGTTTAATTAAACTTAAATGTAATTTTAATAAACGTAGATCACTTTTAGTGATCATATCCGGTAAAATTATAATAACCTGATTTTTATTTTTGTCTATTTTAAAATATAAAATTAGCATCCATGGAAGGATAAACCAGTTTTCTTGTAACACCCCAACAGTTGACTGTTTATCCGAACTGACAAGACGCCATTCCATATCTTTCAAATATTGAATTTTTTCAATAAATAGTTTAAATTCAACTGAACTGTTTTGTTTTAAACTGATGTACATACTTATTAATATCGATAAACCCAGTATTAGTAA
>JBGMQW010000367.1:0-2288 GCA_048060815.1 Thiohalomonadales bacterium
TTGAATAAGTGGCGGTTTACGTACCTTTATGCAATTTAACCCAATATAGTATGTCTAATTCGACATGTCATAGGGTAAATCATCATTCCTTCATTACAAAAAAATGGAGCATTACCACCAGGAGAACATCAAGCTCCTTTGGATGAAATGGAGGTCATATATGGTGCTTCTACTGATCGTAGAAAATTATTAATGTGAGGGTTGCGTGAGGTGGAAAATAATTTTGAGTTATCAGGCGTAAGAAAAATTTGGATTGATGGCAGTTTTATTACCGATAAAAAAGAACCTAATGATATTGATGATTGTTGGGAATTTACGCCAGTTGTCGAAGTGGAAAAAATAGATCCTGTTTTCTTGAGTTCCAGAGACAAAATGAAAAACAAGTATGGATTGGATTTTTTTATTGCCAATATTATCGCAATAATGCGATAGACTGAGTGATTCAATGCATACAGACACCGTCTTACGCATTGAATCACGACATTTAGAGAAGCGTAAAAAAATAAAGGCTATATTTCACGAGGGTTCGAGTAACAAATAGAAGTTAATTATAAAACAACTGTCAATATGAGGTTAACACGTTCCGGAGATATTATTATGGGATCAGAAACAGAATTAGAAACACAATCACTAGAAAATTCTTTAATCGAACCATTACTACAAATGTTCGCTAACATAATGGCATAGCTTGGCCCAACGTCTAATGTAACTTCTGTACCAGCACTCAGTGCAATATTCGCTGTTACAACCTTCCACGGTAATGATGACACGTCAATCCCCATGCTAACGCCACCACCTATGTCGGCTACGATGCCAAGTGAAACATCCACACCCAGTCCTCCGACCCCATTGGGAGCGGATCGATGATAGCCAATCATATAATTACCACTTGCACCTGAAGACATTCCTACTTGAATTCCCACCGCAACAAATGAAGAAGCAACGGGTCCATCGTAACCGGTATCATATCCATCGTAACCGCCATGAATCATAGCATAACGCGCAAGGATGTAGTCCACACTCACTGCAATACCAAGATCACCTTCAACGGACGCGATCATGCCACCACTTGCACCCACCATAAATAAAATTGAACCGAAACCGTTATCTTTAAAATCTTGAACGGTTTGTTTAAAGGAAGTTTTCTCAAATAAAGAATCTACCAGGTTATCCGTTGCTGGTTTTACATCGCCATCGTCCGGGTTAGCAAGTGCAGTGCCTAGTCGTGAAATTGCACCGGAATCGTTATTTACTAATTGGGTCCAGTTATCGGCCATATTAACCATGGGATCTGCCATTTGGTCGTAAAACTGTTGTGCAAGTACTCGTAATGCTTCTTCAGCGAGATCAGTAATCCAATCCTCAAAAGCAGTTTCAACATTCTTAATGGTGTCTGCCGCATTGTTAGCTTCTTCCACAACAAATTCGCCAACATCCTCAGCTGCGCTAACTATCCAATCTGCCGTCCCTTCACCCCAATCTACAACAGGATTTAAAATGTTATCTTCAGTCCAATTATGAATAAAAGCGTTTGCGGGGGACATCGAAAGACCTAATGCCAAAGCGGCTGCCACAGGTATTAATTTGAATTTATTTTTCATGATATAACTCCTTGTGCTGGCCACTTTTCTCATTCAATCTACAACAATAGAGTATGTTTTTTTGATCGAAACAGGGTAGCCAACACGATGAATAAGAAATAGGCTTGTTTTTTCAAAGGCTGGGGAGAGTCAGATAATTGATCTTGGCGGCTGCGCCACTAGAATCACATTCATCCGCCCTTACCGACACAGGCATACCTGTTATCTTTGCTGTCAATAATATTTTTAACATTGCCTCTTTCGCAAAAGTATCATCAGTCTCCACCTTATTCCACACTGCTGAGGAGCAGCCTAAGGATGAGCTCCAGTTAGTGTTTGCTAACTTAAATTTCAAATCACCTTTATAGTTAACTTTAACTTCCTTCACATAAGCTTCTTTGTCAACGGCAGCATGTGAGCCAAAAGAAGCCAGTAAGGTAGCGGCAACGAATAAAGATTTAAGTGTTGTGTTCATGATTTGTTTCCTTGATATAAAATGAGTTAGTTTTAAGTCAAAGCGATTTGTGTTTCGCGATGGTTGTAAGCTTACGAAGAGAATGTGTAAAAAATATGTAAGAAATGTGCAAGATTGTGCAAATGGAAAAAAAGATAAAGTGTTCGTGTCGTTATTGTTTGTTACTGCCGGTGTAAACCCGCGGTATTTTGCCGCAGGTCGATCCTTTGATCTTTTTTGCTAATTTCGGGTAT
>JBGMQW010000368.1:0-2279 GCA_048060815.1 Thiohalomonadales bacterium
TCATCTCACGCAACAGACGTTTTTTATCTGCAGAATTCATGGGACTCCTTAATATGTGGTTATATTTTGTACGATAATGTGTAATAATTAATTGTTAAGCACTATCTTACATTGTGATTCTACGAAGGCGCGTATCATCGGCTTTTTACCGACATAGGTCAAGCCACAGATAGCAATTTATTGCTTATTATATATTAAAATAAGCTGATAAAACAATAACTTAATATTTAAAATGATTCTAAATTTCTTTTTCGTGACCATAATTTATATCGTAGCACACAGAAGAATACAACCTTTTTAATTAAGATTTTCACCATTTCATGATTATCCAATGCAAATAGTGAAATATTTAAATATCAGCACTTCAACTAATGCAGTGCATGACGATAACACTACTAGCACTGATTAGAATTTAAACAAATATTACGATAATAGATTAATGACGACAAATAGTGAACAGAACACTGCCGAAGATTGGCTTACCGCAATATCAAAAACAGTTCAACTTCGAAATATTCATGCACACATGAGATTAGTATCTAAAAGTGTACGGGTTTATGGTGTGCCTGGTGTTAACACCATTACCTACATTGACTGGCGTAAACGGCGCCAAACTGAGTTTGAAAAAAATCTGTTAAGAGAACTTTCATATAATTTTATCCGAATGAAAGCGATTACTGCTAAACGTTTATCTTTCATTGCAGTTGAAACCATGTTATCAATGGCAGGGAAATCATGTGAAATCAATAAAGATATTATTATCGAGAAAGAATATGATGGTGTCTGGCGTGTTGTCGAAGAAAATATAATCTCTATCGCAAAAAAATAAAATATTCATTACAATCTGGCAATATACCATCTATACGGATTATAAATGAGTAATTACCCATGACAGATAAAAATGAAAAACAAACTCGAATTGAAACAGACAGCATGGGAGAAGTGCAAGTACCCGTTGATGCACTTTATGGCGCTCAAACACAACGCGCTATAAATAACTTTCCCATTAGTGGCCTCCCAATTCCGACTGCACTAATTCGTGCTTTGGGGTTAATTAAACATTCAGCTGCTGTTGCAAATGAAGCTTTAGGTTTATTAGACCAACAAAAAAGTCATGCAATACAGGCTGCCGCTGAGGAAATTATAAACGGTAAACATAATCACCAGTTTCCGATTGATGTTTTTCAAACAGGATCGGGTACTAGCAGCAACATGAATGCTAATGAAGTTATTGCTGCACTATCAAATAAAAATATTAAAAGTGAAAACGATAAAATCCATCCTAACGATCACGTTAATATGGGACAAAGTTCGAATGACGTTTTTCCAACTGCAATTCATATAAGCGCAAGTTTGCAAGTTGAATCACATTTATTACCTGCATTGCGTCACCTGTCAGACACTTTAAATAACAAAGCACAACAAACTAAAAATATCGTAAAAACCGGACGCACTCATTTAATGGATGCTATGCCAGTTACACTTGGTCAGGAAGTCGCTGCATGGAGCACTCAAATACAGCATAATCAATATCGTATCCAGGCAACACTAACCCGTATTAGAGCCCTGGTCCAGGGCGGCACAGCTGTTGGTACCGGGATTAATGCTCATCCGGAATTTTCACAAAAATTTGTTATTGCTCTTAACAAGTTAACCGGATTTAAATTTACCAATATGGAAAATCTTTTTGTTGGTTTATCTTCACAAGATACGGCAATTGAATTAAGCGGACAACTTAAAACACTTGCTGTTAGTATGATGAAAATTTCAAATGACCTACGCTGGATGAATAGCGGTCCCTTAGCTGGTATAGGTGAAATTGCATTACCCGCTTTACAACCCGGAAGTTCCATTATGCCCGGAAAAGTAAACCCGGTTATTCCTGAAGCTGTTGCAATGGTTTGTGCTCAGGTAATTGGTAACGATAGCGCAATAACAATTGGTGGCCAGTCAGGTAATTTTCAATTAAATGTGATGCTACCAATGATTGCTTATAACTTGTTAAACAGTATTATTTTATTAAGTAATGCAGCGCGACTATTGGCAGATAAAGCAATAAAGGATTTTACTGTGAATGAAAAAAATATATCATCCGCATTAAATCGAAATCCAATCCTGGTAACTGCATTAAACTCCGTTATTGGCTATGAAAAAGGTGCAGCCATTGCTAAAAAAGCTTATGCCGAAAAAAGAACGGTTATTGATGTTGCGTTAGAAATGACAGATTTATCTGAAACTGAATTACAAAAATTACTGGACCCTGAGAAATTAACTAAAGG
>JBGMQW010000369.1:0-2238 GCA_048060815.1 Thiohalomonadales bacterium
TCTGCCATATAAGTTTTTGCTGCAGCTAATGCCGAACCGGTTTCGATAGCAGCTCCTAAATCAACTAAAACTTCATTTAAAGCAGCCAGGCATTTTTCAACATTTGCTTGATTACAGGCATGTCCCATTAATCCGATACGCCAAACTTTACCGGCAAGAGTGCCTAAACCTGCACCAATTTCTAAATTATAATCATTTAACAATCGAGTTCGGACTTCTGCATCATCAACTCCATCTGGAATTGTAACGCTATTTAGTTGCGGTAAATTATCACCTTGTTTTACAATAAAGGATAAACCCATCGCTTCAATACCGGCACGCAACACATTATGATAGTAGGAATGACGGTGCCATGAGTTTTCCAACCCTTCTTCTTTTAAGATAAGTAAAGCTTCATGTAATGCATAAAGCGAATTTACCGGTGCGGTATGATGGTAACTTCGTTTGCCTTCGCCACCCCAGTAACCCATTACTAAACTCATATCAAGAAACCAACTTTGTACTTTAGTTTTACGGTTTTTAATTAACTCGGCTGCACGTGGGCTAAAGGATACTGGTGATAATCCCGGTGGAGCGGATAAACATTTTTGTGTGCCTGAATAAATAGCATCAATTTTCCATTCATCGACTTTTAATGGTGAGCCTCCCAGTGAAGTCACTGCGTCAACTATTGAGAAGCAATCATATTTATGGGCTATTTCGACCAATATATTAGCATCTGAGAGTGCACCGGTTGATGTTTCGGCATGCACAAAAGCTACAAATCGAGCATCTTTATTTTCTTTTAATGTATCCTCTAATTTTTGCGGATCAACTACTTCGCCCCAGGCATCTTCAACTACGATGGCAATTGCACCACAACGCTCAACATTTTCTTTCATGCGGTTACCAAATACACCGTTAATGCAAACAACAACCTTATCACCGGGTTCTACTAAATTAACAAAACATGTTTCCATACCTGCGGAACCGGGTGCCGAAACAGGAAATGTTAATTCATTTTTAGTTTGAAAAGCATATTTCAATAATTCTTTAAGCTCATCCATCATCGTTACAAAAGCGGGATCTAAATGACCGATTGTAGGTCGAGCAAGTGCTGCTAACACTCTTTCACTGACGTCTGAAGGCCCAGGTCCCATAAGAGTACGGATTGGAGGTTGAAAAGAAGTAATCATAAAAAGTTCACCTGCATTTTGTTTATTGTGTAAAATTCATTATGTAATATGCAAAATTATACCGACATCGTATAATAAACTGAATGTAAATCTGCAAATAATTCAGGTTTAATAACAATCTTAATACCAGTATAGAAAATCGGGATAAATTACATTTTGTATTCTTTTTACTAATATGCGATATTTTTACTGTGAAATAATAGCTTTTAAATTTATTATTACAATTAATAACAATAACCAGGACAATTCTGAATGAGTAAAGAGCAATTACCGTTAATTATTAGTGCACAACAATTAGAACAACAGTTGCAAAATTCAACACACAAAATTTTATTAGTTGATATGGGTAGCCCCTCTAGTTATATCCAGCATCATATCCCTACTGCTGTATTTCTGGATTATTCATGGATTGTTCGGATTGATCCACCCCGTATGGGCTTGTTACCTGATGAAAATCAATTAAATACAGTATTAACTGCTCTTGGTTTAACTTCCGATACGCATATTATTGCTTATGATGATGAAGGTGGTGGTCGAGCTTGCCGTCTATTATGGACATTAGAAACCATTGGACATCAACACTATTCGTTATTGGATGGCGGTATACAAAACTGGATGGCCAATAATCATACCGTGACTAACAAAGTTCTGTATCCAACACCTTGTGATGCTTCAAATGAATTTCAATCTACAATTATTGATAATCCACTAGCTGATCAATCATTCATACTTAAGCACTTAAATGATCCTGATGTTGTTATTCTTGATACCCGTTCTTCAGCTGAATATACCGGGAAAAAAGCATTTGCTGAACGCGCGGGTCATATTCCAGGCGCTATTAATTGGGAGTGGACAGAGGCGATGGATAAAACCCGTAATCTATGTTTAAAACCCCAGGCTGAACTAACATCAATGTTAGAAAATGCCGGTATTACAAAAGATAAATTAGTAATTACTCATTGTCAAACTCACCACCGCTCAGCTCATACATTTATTGTTTTAAAATCATTGGGATATGAAAAGATTAAAGGTTATCCCGGCTCCTGGTCAGATTGGGGGAATA
>JBGMQW010000370.1:0-2185 GCA_048060815.1 Thiohalomonadales bacterium
CCTGCTTGTGTATTCGTGAAGTTGCAATTTCATACTGAGTTGGTTTTTCTGTTGAAGTATTTTTTTTGTCGATCACATCTTGCGGTAACTGATTACTATTTTTTATAATTGTTGATGCAACTGATTCATCAATCACTTCAGAAATTAAGACCGGTGGATTTAAATATTGTGTATTAATTTTTATAAAGAATAGAATAACACTGGCTAGAATTATACCAAATATAACCACATAAATTACTGTTTCAAATTTATTTGAATTGGACAACTTTGGAACAAAATTCAAATTATTATACAAAAAATTATCAGTAGACATCATTTGAGAACGTCGACTCTCCAAATCATGTAACATTTGATTAATGACACTCATTACTTATTAAAACCTCGTTTTATTATTTCAACCTAAAATAATTTTATGAAGACACAAAATATGTACTTGCTAATGTAATTGCCAGTAATGATATAATAGCAACACTATTACGAACTATATGTCGAAAATTTATAAATTGACTAGCAGTTTCTTCAGTATCACTAATTGCAATATCCACAAATGACGATTCAACGACTCTACTACCTCGGCCATAAGCGACCAATAAAGCCTTATGAGATAAAATATTAATTAATCTAGGGATACCTTTACATGCTTTATATAAATTTTGTAATGCTTTTGGTTGAAACATGGTAATTCCAACATAACCAGCGATATACAAACGGTGTTGAATATATGCATCCATACCTTGTCGGTCAATAGCTTCTAAGTTATAAGAAAAAACAATACGCTGACGTAATTGCCGAACTGAACGATGACTTAGACGTTCATTTAATTCAGGTTGCCCAAATAAAACAACTTGTAGCAACTTGGATTTTTCAGTCTCAATATTTGTTAATAGACGTAAAGCTTCTAAAGTATCATCCGGCATTGCCTGCGCTTCATCCAAACACAGTACAACACGATTACCATTTTCTGTTAAATGGATTAACTGTTCACTGATTTTATTCATAATCAGGTGCTGATGTGTATAACGATTTATATCAATGCCCAATTCCTGGGCTACAGCAAGATATAAACCCATCGGTGTTAATAAAGGATTTGCAATATAAACAGTTAAAAATTCGGTGTCCATCAAGTTTAATAATTTTCGACACAATATTGTTTTACCAATTCCTACTTCACCAGTAACTTTAATAAATCCTTCACCTGCGCGTAAAGCTACTATCAGGGTATTGAGTGCATTAGAATAATGTCCATAGGTAAAAAAATAATCTGTATCGGGCGATAACGAAAAGGGTAATTTATTTAAACCAAAATGTTGCTGATACATAATTGTTACCGCGCACTAATATTATTAAAACTTTCCTGTGACTTACGAATTTGTTTGTTCCAGTCTTGATTTGTGTCTACTATCATTGGTTTTACTAAAATCACTAATTCACTTTTAGTGGATATTTTTTGGGTATGACGAAATAAAGCACCTATCAATGGTATATCACCGAAAAATGGTACCGAAGCAATTTTATTACGAACGGCATTTTGCATTAAACCGCCTATGACAACTACCTGACCATCACGTGCTCGAATAATACTATCCGTTTCCCGAATAGTACTACTTGCCAAAGGAATATTTAGTGATTTTATTCCTGAAATATCTATTGTTTTAATCTTTTCGACAACTTTACTAACAGATGGATGAATATGTAATATAACAACACCATCATCACTAATTTGTGGTATCACATCTAACGCAACACCTGAAAAGAATGGCGTAAATTCAACATCATTTTGGGTGTTATTATTTATTGTTGAGTTACTGGTATTCGAAGATAAATCAGTTATAAAAAACTCATCCACACCAACTTTAATAACTGCTTTTTGATTATTTATGGTAGAGATTCTAGGACTTGATAAGACCTTTACTTCTCCCTGGCCTTTTAATAATTCAATAAATGCTGCAAAATTACTACCAAGATTTAATGCTAGACTAAATACTCCGCCAAATGCTGACGTTACCGTATTATTAACCTGATTCAAAGCAGAAGGGTCAAGATTACCGGTATTACCATCTATAATACTTTTGCCATTTTCAAAAATACTACCACCCCCGGTAACACCGAACAATGCTCTATTATCACCAGATTCTCGAAGAGCGGCCCAATTTATACCGGTTTGATAAGCATCATTTAATTCAAC
>JBGMQW010000371.1:0-2181 GCA_048060815.1 Thiohalomonadales bacterium
TCATCATATATTTTTTCAAGCTTTGGAATTGTTCGACCTAGTAATATAACGGTTGCACCGTATTGAGCATAAGTCTTGGCTGCAATGGCTCCAATGCCATCGCCAGCTCCTGTGATTAGAATAACTTTGTCTTTTAGTTCATTGGGTGTTGCTTGATAAGTTGTTGTGTCAACCATGAAATTTTTACCTGAGTTGCATTTATTGAATCCCAATGAATGGGGTGTTATTTAAAACAGATGATACCGTTTTTGGGGGTTCAAGGTAAATCAGAATCTATTTTTAATGTTAAAGCTGTTAAATTTAAAGGTGCTGTTGGACGTTCTTGATGTTTAAATAATTTTGCACAATTTTTTTTACAGTATTCCTATGGAGTCATAATTATTTTATCTTGTTACTTTAAAGTACAATATGTTAGTTTAGAGTGTGATTCATTGATTAAATTGTATAAATTATTATACTTAATTGACAAGTTAGGTGACAGGTGTTTATTAAATGAAAAAAATTAAAATGTTACTATTAGGTGCTGTAGTTGGATTATTGTTGGGGCTTTGGTTTGGTGTGAATATTGGACGTGATGTTCCTATGTTGAGTAATCCGTTTAATACACATTCAATTAAAGCGAAAATCAAGGAAACAGGTGAATCAATAATGCAAAAAAGTGGTGAGGCTATTGAAAGTGGTGGTAAGGCGATAAAAGATTCAATTAAAAAATAATTACGATATTTAATTTAATTATTATTTAGCCATTCAATAATGTCTAAGGCATTATTGATTGTACCATCGGCATTCCAGGTTTCTGTATCATCTTGCTCGCTGATATAACCAAACAGTGCGATTAAGGTTTTCATTTTGGCATTACGTCCTGCCTCTATATCGCGTAAGGCATCGCCAATAAAAACACACTCTGACGGTTTTGAACCTGCTTGCTTACAGGCATATAACATCGGTGCCGGGTGTGGTTTTCGAAATTCAAGTGTATCGGAGGAGACCACAGTAGCAGCGCGATTATAAAGATTCAGTTTTTTGAGTAATGGATCAGTAAGATAGGATGGTTTATTAGTCACAATTCCCCAATTTAATCCTTTTTCTTCTATGGCATTAAGTACGTTATCAAAACCGGAAAACAAACAGCTTTTGTTAGCGATGTTCTTAGTATAAAAATCTAGTAATTGCTCGCGATAGAGTTTGAAGTTTTGTTCTTCAGAGGAAATGTTAAATCCAAATTCAATTAATGCAATCGAACCATTCGAAACATGGGGACGAATATCGTCAAGTGATAATTCCTGGAAACCATTTTTGCTCAGGGTATAGTTTAATGCATCGGCGAGATCAGGCGCCGTATCAACTAAAGTACCATCTAGATCAAATAAAACAGTTTTGATGCTCAAGTTTAATTAGTCAACTTTAGAGCAGTGCATGAGATAATTGACGCTAACATCATGACCGAGTGAATATTTTTTGGTAAATATATTATAGGTCATACCGGTTAGTTCTCGCACGGATAATCCAACATGTCGTGCCCACGATTCCAGTTCAGCGGGTGATATAAATTTATTATAATCATGCGTGCCCTTAGGAAGTAATTGTAAAAGATATTCGGCACCAACAATGGCAAATAAATAGGATTTAGGATTTCGATTAATAGTTGAGAAAAAAACATGGCCGCCAGGTTTTACTAAATTATAACAAGACTCAATAACCGAATGCGGATCAGGAACGTGTTCTAACATTTCAAGACAGGTTACAACATCAAACTTCTGTGGGTATTTAGCAGCAAATTCTTCTGCTGTTGATTGCTGGTAATCTACTGTAACGCCGGATTCCAGTGCATGAAGCTTGGCAACATTTAAAGGCGCTTGCCCCATATCAATAGCAGTTACATTAGCACCGGCTTTGGCCATGGATTCCGATAAAATTCCGCCACCACAGCCGACATCAAGTACATCTTTATTGGCCAGACTGGCACGTCGATCAATATAATTTAAACGTAATGGGTTTATTTCATGTAGTGGCTTAAACTCACTGCTCGGATCCCACCAGCGCGAGGCCAGTGCTTCAAATTTTGCGATTTCAGCAGCGTCGATATTTTTTGTTGAAGTAGTCATAGCCAAATTTTAACGATTTAGTTGAAGAAGGTACATAGTTAATATCAGTTTGGACGTGATTTTAACTTAATTAACC
>JBGMQW010000372.1:0-2173 GCA_048060815.1 Thiohalomonadales bacterium
TCTTTGTCTTGAGGGGTGTATTCAGCGAAACCGTATTAAATACTTAAATTTATTTTAATATAAATTATAGGGTATTTTTTATAAATTTATGCAACCAAATGCTATGAAATACTCACATATTCAAAGCAAATATATTTGTACTATAATTTAGTAAAATCAAAAAAATAAATAGTGCTTATCTTTGCACTAGAATTATATTCAGTTTTTAACAAAATTGGTAATACAATATTAGATGATACATAAAATTTATTACAAGGAGAAATAACTAACAAGGTAGTTTTACACGGATACGTTTATTGGTTTGGAATTTTTAAAACATAATAAAGGTATACCAAAATGGGTAAAATTTATTTTGTATTTATTTTGTTACTGTCCTTCGCTGTAAATATTTATGCGGATACTATAGAACCAAGTAATCGAGTAACAAGCAGGTTAAAAGTTAAAGAAGCGCCTTCAAGTCAGTCAAGTGTGGTGATGTATCTTTATCCTGGTCAACAATTACCATTACTGAGTAAAGAAAACCGCTATTATTATAAAGTACAGTTACCGAATAATAATAGTGGCTGGGTTAGTAAGTCCTGGTCCCGAATTGTTTCCAGCTCATCACAAAATAACAATCTTGCCATTACATTTTTTAATGTTGGCCAGGGAGATAGTGCTTTAATAGTATGTCCGAATGGTCATAATATTCTTATCGATGCCGGAAGTACATCCGGTGTTAAAGCTGATGTAATCCGAAATCAATTATTAAATGCGCTTAAAGATCAAAACCGCCAAATTCATACTCTTATAATCACTCATCCTGACGCCGATCACTATAACCGACTTCCTTTGGTATTACAGGATATCAATGTTGATCAAGTTTTTCTGGTGGGAGAACAAAATGATTATTATAAATATTTCTGGAATTGGTTTAGTGCACTGAATTCAAAGAAAAAATTCCTGTCGCAAACTGATATAAACAAACCTGGCACTCCGAATTCAGATATAAATTGTGGATCTGCTCAAGCATTTATACTTTCTGCAAATGAGCAATCTAATTTTAGTTCTAAAAATACTGCTAGTATAGTATTGATGATTCGATATAAAGATTTTGAGTCAATATTCACTGGTGATGCAACAAGAGTTACTGAAAAAGCAATTATTAATCGTTACCCTGCTTCATGGCTTGACGTTGATTTATTAAAAATTGGTCATCATGGAAGTTTAACAACATCAACAACTACTGATTGGTCATTAATATTAAGCCCGGAGATTGCTGTTGTCAGTGTAGGGAATAATCGTTATGGACATCCCAGAACAGAAGTTCTTCAACGTTTAGAAATTTATACAGTTAGTGCAAATCCACATCCCATGAAATCTGCAACACGACCAGATAAGAAATATGTTTATGAATTTAATAATAGTTATACTGAAGCAATCTATTCGACACAAGTATCAGGTTCTATTCAGGTTATTTCTGACGGAACCAACTGGCGGTTACAACAATAAGTACTGAGTAATAGTGTTTTTATTCGTAATAATCCAAACACAGTTTACCCCGATGATTAACCAACATTCTGTAACTCACTTAAGGGTAACAGCCTCCAATCAATGGGATCCAGCCCTTGTTTAACCAGATAATCGTTGGCCTGTGAAAAATGCTTAGAACCAAAAAAACCGCGGTATGCTGACAATGGGGATGGATGAGGTGCTTTTAAAACCAGGTGTTTTTTACTATTGATAAGCGCTCCTTTCTTCTGCGCATAACTTCCCCAGAGTAAAAACACCAAACCCTCTCGTTGCTCATTTAATAATTGAATCACGCGATCAGTAAACTGCTCCCAACCATGTCCTTGATGCGAACCGGCACGGTTTTGTTCTACTGTTAACATTGCGTTAAGCAACAACACTCCTTGATCTGCCCAGGATTGAAGGCAACCATGATCCGGCATTGGAATATCTAAATCCTGATGGATTTCTTTAAATATATTTAATAAAGAAGGAGGAAATCGTACACCCGGTAAAACTGAGAAACACAAGCCATGAGCCTGATTGGGGCCATGGTAAGGATCTTGACCCAGAATAACTACTTTAACTGATTCAAATGGAGTTGAATTAAACGCATTAAAAATTAACTTCCCGGGAGGAAAAATGACTTTTCCCTGGTTTTTTTCATTTTTCAGAAATTGCT
>JBGMQW010000373.1:0-2160 GCA_048060815.1 Thiohalomonadales bacterium
GTTAGGTCCTCATTTTGTCTTACTATAGCCCTCACAGCTTTCTTTTCAATCTTTCCCAGACTGTTTTCCGCACGTTTTGCTTCGGCCATCACCAATTTTTCAAGTGTGGGGTCTAGTTTTAATACCTGTTTGTGTACTTCTGCAAAAAGTCCGGCAACTTTGGCCTTTTCTTTGTCAACAGTAAACCCATTCTTTGCAACATTCGACACAAGCTTATGGATCAATTCCTGCTCATTTAAAAAAACATCGGGTGTATTCGCACCTGTTTTGTCCATTTTCCTTGCCACAACGTGATTAATATACAACACGAAGTTTCGCGGTAACAAAATGGGAAAGGGTACCTGAAAATACTCAAACATTAATTTGAGTTGCAACCAATAAACAACTTCTGCCGGGCCGCCAATGTACGCAAGGTTTGGCAATATCATTTCCTGGTATAGTGGTCGTAGTATCACATTTGGGCTGAATATTATAGGCTCTTTATCTACTAATTTGAGTATTTCCTTCTCAGTAAATTGCTGCTCATTTCCAACGACCTTATAAAGATCACCTTCCTTTATGATCCGTTCCCTCAAATTTTCATCCAGATAAAACAGGTTAATTTCCCTGGGGCGCAATTGTGGCTTGTATCCTATTTCTTCAAGTAACTTAGTTTGAGTATTTACAAGTTCAAATGAAGAGGATTTAGTGAGTTCATCTTTAACCACCTGACGAAATATGTTTTTCAACTCCTTTATATCAGCATCAATTACTACCAACCCCTCGTAACCAAATAATTCATTCACATAATAAAGGACTGCAGCAGCCAGGGTATCGTGCTCCAGGTAGGCTTTCCTGAACATCTCATTCTTCCCCGGCATTGCATCGAGTACTGCTTTCACCGACCCCGGATCCATCCGTCCCACGGCACCTGACTGATCGCTTTCCCAGGTATATTTATTTCCAAATAAATTGAAATAGCTGATTTCCTCAAAATCATGATCTTCAGACGCCATCCAATATACCGGAACAAAGTTATATCCGGGGTATTCTGATTTCAGTTGTTTACAGGTATTAATTGCTGTTACGATTTTATAAATAAAATATAATGGTCCTGTAAAAATATTTAGCTGATGCCCTGTAGTAACTGTAAAGGTTTTATCATTTTTCAACAACTCAATATTTTGTCTGACAGCATCGTTGGCCTCGATTGATCTGTATTGCTCCTGCAGGCATTTAACCAGTAGGGTACGTTTATCGGTACCAAAATCTTTTTTTAGTTCCATTTGTTTTCCAAAACCAGCCAGGTCAGGATAATTCGAATAGAACGTACTCAGCGAATCATTTTTATTGATATAATCTAAGAAAAGGGATGAAAACTGCCCCGTGGATTCAAAATCAAATTTTTCTATCTTCATCAATAAGCTGTCAATAGCGTTAGGATTTATTTTACTTTATTGAATTAACCATTTAGATATTATTACAAATTAAATATGCTTCAGTAAATGTTTGACATGTTCACACACCTAAGTCCCCTCCTTGGAGGGGTTAGGGGTGGGTCTGTGTTGCTCGATCCATAGTTCAATATCTTCAATTACACCACTAATGTCGGTCAAAACATAATCGTCATCAAATCGCAAGAAATTCACACCTAATGACTCCAGTCTATCTTGACGTTTTTTATCATTTATTATCACATCATTGTAACCATGAGAATCACCATCAATTTCAATAGCCAATTGTAATTCCTTACAATAAAAATCTACGATATAATTATCAATAGGTCGTTGTCTATCAAAATCATATCCAACTACTTTCTTCCCACTCAGCTCTTGCCATAATAAAATTTCACTAAGAGTCATATTTTTTCGTAATGCTCTTGCCAAATGTTTTAGCTTGGGATTATATGGTATAATTTTTCTTCTCATTTTATTGAAACCCACCCCTAAATCCCCTCCGTCGGAGGGGACTTTGTTCGCTGTGAACAAGTACGATCTCAGGACGGGTCACAGTGTAACCTACAATTAATTGTACTTTTCTAAGCTTACAAGTGCATTCACTGTCATAAATTGTGGACTGTCTTAAAATTATACAATCAGATACTTAATATTTGACTTACAATTAGAGGTATCAATTTAATCAACTAACATAAATAATAATAGTTAGATGGTTAGTTCTGTA
>JBGMQW010000374.1:0-2118 GCA_048060815.1 Thiohalomonadales bacterium
GTAACCTGCCCAAAAACCGGAGCGAAGCGACGTGTTTTTGGGTCTGGTTGACTGCATTGTTAGGCTTTTTTCAATGCACTTTTCTTGCTGATTTCAAAACTATCTTTGTAAGAAATAACATAAATAATAATATGATTGATACAACCATGCCCAGCAAAGAATATACACCAAAGAATACGAAATGTAGCCAGAATGAACTATTACCCCCATCCCATATACTTCCACCTATACCAATAATTATTGATAAAAAAATCATTCCAAGTGCGTACTTTCTAAATCTGAGGTTAATTGCAAGTAATGATAAAAGCAATATGCCACTTATTCCAATAATAAACAGTATCTCTACAGCTAGTTCTGTTCCCATTTTGTAAGCCTAACGCCGAATTAAGAGGCGCGCGGTCTTTTGCGCGTCCGGCACGCGTAGTTTGCGTGCGTACTTAAATTTTTTGTTATGTGACTTTTAATTATCACTAGCTACAAAGACTCCCTTAAATAATATAGACTTCTCTTTGTCACTACCTTAGAGCTTAAAAAGGTGACATTATATTTTTCTCTCAAAGTCACCCCTTAAACAGATTTTATATTGAATTTCGACCGCTAGACAGCGTGATGAAAAACTGAGAAGATTTAGTTCAAAGTAAAAATACGAGCATTCAATCATTCCAACTCAAAATATCCATGTTAAGACAATATTGTATTAATTCAAAAATCATGTCCAGTTTTCCTTTACATAGACAGCAATCCTTGCCAATCGAGTTATTTATCTACAGTTAATGATGGATACTGATGAATATGTATTTGCTGAGCAGGTTCGGCTCATGTACAGCCAAACCAAAAAACTTGTAATTGGTGGTCTCCTTTTAGGTTTAATTCTCAGCGCCATTTTATGGAATGTGATTAACAATACCTACCTTCTTTTCTGGTATTCAGTCATTATCCTCATAACAGCTGTGAGGACAATTACTTACTTAGCATATCTTAAAAATCAAAATGCCCCCCATCTTTCGTTATGGAACGCAATTTTCTTGACTACCGCCTTTGCTTATAGTCTTACAATGGGATCTATCAGCATGGTGTTCTTTCTTACAAACGATGCAATCTACCATTTTATCGTTGTGGCGTGGTTGGTAGGCTACAGCGCATTGGCTGTCAGCTCCTATTTGATGAATTATAGGGCGGTGCAGTTCGTGATTGCACCTACAGCGACACTTTTGATTGTCAGTATTGGCTGGGTAGGAACTACGTTGTACTTATTGGCCGCGTCAGCTCTGATCATTTGGTACTTCATAATGTATAAGTCCATGAAGCCGGTCAGCCAGTCTATGATCAAAGCCATCTCACTGAATCATCAACTGGGTCTCGAAATTGAACAACGAAAAATATTGCAAAACCAGCTTCTTGAATTATCGATCAAGGACGGTCTTACTGGTCTGTTTAATCGCCGACATTTCGATAACACCTATGTAAAAGAATTGAAACGCGCAGGCCGAAGCAAGGAGGAATTATCGCTTATCATGATGGATATTGATTCTTTTAAACAATTTAACGACACGTATGGGCATCAAGCAGGGGATGAGTGCCTACATAGAGTAAGTGAGGCCGTTCAGCGATGCGTAAAGCGGCCTGACGATCTAGTTGCGCGGTATGGTGGCGAAGAGATTGTAGCCTTTCTCCCGAACACGAGCTCTGAACATAGCTTTCAATTGGCAGAAAAAATGCGCATAGCTGTGCAAGACTTAGCAATTCCCCATAAAGCATCCATAGTGGCCAACATTGATATTGTATCCCTTAGCGTTGGTGTTGCCACCTTAGCTCCAGGTGTTGCACTGGAAAATCCTCTTCTTTTAGCAAAGGCTGATGAAGCCCTATATCAGGCTAAAGCCAGTGGTCGAAATCAAACCGTGGTAAGCACATAACGTCTTGCGTAACCTGACGGCGGAAGTGTGGTTTAATTGTGCTAAAATGTAGCGAAGCGAAATGCACAATTAAACCACGCTTCCGACGGTCAGAGTTAACGCATTTGTTATGTGTTTGGACTAGCACTAAATTCAATTAGTATTTTGTTTTTATTTAGTGCCCACCTGTCGCTTTACTCATAAATTCAAAAAGATCATCGTC
>JBGMQW010000375.1:0-2078 GCA_048060815.1 Thiohalomonadales bacterium
CTTTGTGTTGGTTTAAATTATCATGATTTTGCATAGTTATACTATGCAATTATAGACTTATTTAAACTTTATTCAAGTTTATATTTATGTAATTATGCATAGCATTACTATGTAATTACACCTAATTATAAACTAATCCAGGACGAAGGTTTTTTATTTCTAATCTACCCATCCGTCGAAATAATTACTTCAAACTGCTCTAACCCACCCCCCTCTAAAAATGCATTTTTATTCATTGGGTTTTGATGCGCCATTTTAAAATCATCACTACCCACCCAATTTTTAAAAGCATCTTCATCTTTCCAATGTGTTAATACGACATAGGGGGGTATTATCCGATTTGGGACGACATATTTCCATTCGAACAAAACCGGGTTGCTTGTCTATTTGCCCGGCTCTTTGTTTAAAACGTTGCTCGAACTCTTCATTGAATTCTGGTTTGAGCAATATTCTATTGGCGACTACGTAGTTCATTTTTTT
Organism: Thiohalomonadales bacterium; assembly: GCA_048060815.1. GTDB lineage: Bacteria > Pseudomonadota > Gammaproteobacteria > UBA6429 > Thiohalophilaceae > CAYQUC01. The sequence goes on from JBGMQW010000375.1 coordinate 481, forward strand.
GTCCTTGTTAAGTTCTCAATTATAGAGCAATTTTAGCACTACGATTACCCCTTGCCTCCATCAAAAGATGTAATACTAAATCTCTTGCAGTAGCACCCACTACAATATAGGGCATTTTTAATTCTGCTAAGACATTACCAACTAAACCAAATAGTTCTACTATCCTCGGATCAATCTTCCCTGAAATATCGAGTGATATATTTGTCATAAATTCTCCGTGCTGTTTCAATGTTCCTTGTGTCACCTGTTGCCACTAAATCTGTATAGGCAAGGATTGGATGAACCAGTTCCATTTTAGTGTCTGTCCAAAAAGCTTGGTAAATTTCAACCTTACCCGCTTTATCTTCTTGCCATTGAGTTGCTTTTTGTAAACGTGCATCAGCTAAAAATTTGGTGATTGTTTTGTTGTGAAAATAAACTGTTGCTACTTGTGGCTTTAAATAATCGGTGTATTTTGCAGCTGCTATTTCTCCACCCCAATAACCATTGTAATTCTGTATTTCAATATTTTTCCACCAATACGGATCGTCTGCGATGAAATCGCCTAGCAATTGTTTTGATTTGAGCTTCTCGGGATACACTTCTACCCATCGCGCGAGTAGTTTTTGATAGTTAACTAAATGACGCCCTTGTTTTTTCCCTTTGTCTCGAATGAAATCTGCTGCTTTTAAACCATTAAGAACCCAACCAACAGTGCCGAGTGCAACACCTGCTTTTTCTGCTATTTCACGATAAGGTGCATTAACTAACTCGGGCTGACACAAGAATGTGAATATAACTTTTAAACCTGTTGGTTCAAATGCTCTTTTTGCGCCAGTCTTAGTTGGCATTAGTTTGGTTGTGTCTTGTCGATTACCGGTTACATAAATATAAGTTGGTGGCATAGTAATGTAGGCATTACCAACGGTATCTATAAACTGAACATCTTGTTGGCGTAATTTTTCTGCCATTTTAGGATTCACATAGTCTGCAACTAATAACCCTTTCTTTGGAAGATTTTTAATTTGATTCACTAAAGCGCCGAAATTAGTGTGTTGTGCCCAGTTTTTAACTTCCGCAGCTAATACATTTTTATCACCTTCTATATGAAGAAGTGCATCAACTTGATAATTATTAAGTTTTACTTCAGTTTTACCAATATGCAGGTGCAAGCCTGTCTCGTTCTTCACTGCTAAAATAGCTTGATCAAGAATTTCTCTTTCTGTTGTTATTTTCGTCTTCATATGTACATAAATATAGCATGTACATTAATAATGTACAGACTTATTTAATATACAATAAAACGAACTGAATTACGTAACTATTTGTTTTATACAAATTTTAGCTGTCGCTCATCCAACAATATCACTAAAATGCACAATAACATCGGCGATGTTACTGTGCAAAAACATGTTATCTAATTGATCCTATTATTAAAACACTCCATCCTGCACTTCAGACTTTTTTGGCTTTAAATTGATTACCTCCATTGGGCTGACAGTCTCATTAGTCGGTAATGGTGTTTCACCTTTTTTTATTCCTTTTGCTGCAACACCGTCCAAGCTTGCTAATTTCTTTGAACCGGGTAATGCTGTTGTTTTTTCATCATAATAATCAAA
>JBGMQW010000376.1:0-2060 GCA_048060815.1 Thiohalomonadales bacterium
AATATTTCAGTTTTAACTGTTTAAAATTTTTAATTAATTCGTATTTATTTTATAACGTAGTTAAAACGTAACACAAATGTAGTACTATTTTAGTAGAAAACTTGAGAGTTTATGACCCAGTTGCAAAACAGTGTATTAAATAAAAATATGCATTTAATTAAAAATGCAAGTCATCATGATCCATTTTCAATTTTAGGATGTCATATAAATCAGGACCATAAAGTGGTAAGAGCGTATTTACCCAATGTAAAGCAAGCCTTTATTGAAAATACCAATCAACCGATGACTCGTTTAAATGATAGTGATTTTTATGAGTGGCGGCCACAATCATCAGAGCAAACTATACCTGAATTTTATCAATTATTATGGGCCGATAGTGCAGGTATAATTCACCAAGCCTATGATCCGTATTGTTTTCCTGTGCAAATATCGGATTATGATTTGCATTTATTTTCTGAAGGTAAGCACTGGAATATATATAATATTCTCGGTGCACATATTATTAGTGTTTCAAATGATGAATCACAGAAAATAGAAGGAGTATTGTTTGCTACCTGGGCGCCTAATGCTGAACGTGTCAGTGTAATTGGTGAATTTAATCAGTGGGATGGTCGATGTCATCCAATGCGTTCCAGGGGAAGTAGCGGTGTTTGGGAGTTATTTATTCCGGGGATAACTCAAAATAGTCTATACAAATTTGAAATTCGCAATAGTCATTCTGGAGAAATTTTAACTAAAGCAGATCCCTATGGGCAACTAGCTGAATTACGTCCAAAGACTGCAAGCGTTGTGACGAAAAATACTAATTATTCGTGGCAAGATCAAAACTGGATAAAAAAAAGGTGTCAAACAAATTGGTTGAATAGTGCCTTATCGATTTATGAAGTACATTTAGGTTCCTGGCAACGAAATGATGAGGGTAAGTTTTTAAATTATCGGGAACTTGCACATAAATTAGTAAGTTATGTTCTTGAAATGGGATTTACTCATATTGAGTTGTTACCCGTCACTGAACACCCATTAGATGCTTCGTGGGGATATCAAACAACAGGTTACTTTGCAACTACAAGGCGCTTTGGCGATCCGGATGATTTTCGTTATTTTGTAGATTATTGTCATCAACACGATATCGGGGTATTTATGGATTGGGCTCCTGGACATTTCCCGAAGGATGGACATGGCTTGGCAAATTTTGATGGTAGTCCATTGTATGAACATGCTGATCCTCGAAGAGGAGAACATCGTGATTGGGGCACATTAATTTATAATTATGGCCGTCATGAAGTGAAAAATTTTTTGATTGCCAATGCTATTTTTTGGTTGCAGGAATTTCATATTGATGGTTTACGTGTTGATGCGGTAGCATCAATGTTATATCTTGATTATTCACGCGATGAAAATGACTGGTTGCCAAATCAATATGGCAGTAATGAAAATCTTGAAGCTATTGATTTTCTGAGGGAATTAAATACAACCACTCATAGAGAGCTACCGGGAACTTTAATAATGGCAGAAGAGTCTACTGCCTGGCCGCAAGTGACACGTCCAACCTGGTTAGGAGGATTGGGTTTTTCACAGAAGTGGAATATGGGATGGATGCATGATTCATTATTATATATGAGTAAAGATCCCATTCATCGTCACTATCATCATAATCAACTAACCTTTGGTTTGTTATACGCTTTTACTGAAAATTTTATATTACCGTTTTCACATGATGAAGTTGTACACGGTAAATCATCAATGCTAAATAAAATGCCGGGAGACGAATGGCAAAAATTTGCAAACTTGCGATTATTGTATTCCTATATGTATACTTATCCAGGAAAAAAATTATTGTTTATGGGCTGTGAATTTGGGCAAGGTGATGAATGGCATTTTGATCGAAGCCTGGATTGGTATGTGCTGGATTACCCACTACACCAGGGTGTTAAACGGTTAATTTCAGATTTGAATAATTTGTATCGTAGTGAACCAGCATTACACCAATACGATTTTGATGCCTGCGGTTTTGAATGGGTAGATTGTAATGATTCTGATAATTCAGTGTTAGTGTATGC
>JBGMQW010000377.1:0-2024 GCA_048060815.1 Thiohalomonadales bacterium
CTCATAAAGATTTACGGGATACGACCAGGATAAAAATCTTTATGAGTTTTATGACTGATGCTATAAGACAGCATAGTGATGTATTAACGGGTAAAATCGAAACTTCAGAGTTACAACTTAATACCTAAATAATTACTTAACACTTCGTGCCCGCCCAGCAACTTTAAGAGCTGAAATTGTAACAGCTTTTGCAACCTCATCAGCAACTTTGCTATTTTTCATGGCAAGAACTACATTAAGTCCACCGATTAAAATACTTAACATTGCCCAGGCTTTGTTACGTCGCTCCTGATCTGTAGCAGCAACAAGACCAGCTGCTACAAGATTAACAATCGTGGACATTTTTTTTTCATATGCTGCATGTACCTTCATCTCTGAGCGAACAACCTCAGAGGTTAGTGAGGCCATAGCACAACTACAAGCCAGTTCACTTCGGTGTTGTTTACCTAAATAATATTCTACAAATTCATTAACCCAGCTTGCGCCATACTCGCTCTGAAAGTTCTGTAGCCCCTCAATTACTTCATCAAGCCCCGCATTTAGCGATGCATCAAAGGCTCCAGCTTTAGAGCCAAAATGTGCATAAAAAGCACCGGATGTGACATCAGCTGCTTTAGCCAGGCCATCAACACCAACACCTGAATAACCAAATTCCCGAAAGCTTCGGCTAGCAGCAGTAAGCATCCGCTTACGTGTTTGTTCTTTTTTACCTGATTTCTGAGCCATGACCCAAACCTCTTTTCCTCATGAGAATCAAAGAATTAATAGCGATCGTTATTTAATTATAGATCACTCTTGACAATATAACGAACGTTATATAATATAAAATAGCGATCGTTATATTACATCCCCCGCTTAAGTTTAATCAATTTAACCGGTTTTGCGAAATAACGGTATTTTTACAATACATTAGAGGAAACAACTATGCCATTATCACTACATTTAACTGAAGGTGTTATACCGCCAGGTACAGAAAATAAAGCCATTTCTCGAATTACAGAAATATTCCTGAAATGGCATGACTTAACAGGAAATAAAGTCATGACTCCAAATGTTACAGCAATGGTTCAGGTTCTACCGAAAGGATCAACATTCTCTGGTGGAGAAGCCGTATCGGGTGCCTGGATTGAATTTAAAACGCCCGCTTTTGCATTTATCAATCGAGAAGTACAAATTGGTTTCGCAAAAGAGGCAACCGATATAATCGTCGAATTGTCAGCTAATAAACAACCTAGAAATAATATTTACTTTAACGTTGTACACACCGTTGATGGTACCTGGAATCTTGACGGCCAGGCAATGACAAATGAAGAACTCGGTGCAGCTATCGCCATGGGTTAAATTCAAAATTAATTTCAAATAAAACTTATCATACGGGGTGATTCTTGTCTTTAGAATGGCTCCGTAAGAAAGTTAAACAATATCTAAATATAAAAAAAGAGAGCCAGTTATGTTCAATAACAAATAGAGACTCATAACCAGTTCTCTTTTTTATAAAAATTTAAAGCAAATGAGAAAACAAAATGAAAACGCAAAGAATATTACACACCATGATACGCGTTACTGATATGCAACGTTCAATAGATTTTTATACAAAGGTACTCGGTATGCGAGTATTACGCACATTAAAACAAGAAAAAGAAAACTACTCATTAACATTTTTAGGATTTGCGGAAGAATCAGATAGTTGTGTTCTTGAATTAACCTATAATGAAGGCGTTACTAATTATAACATGGGAAATGCCTACGGCCACATCGCAATCAGTGTTGATGATTGCCACTCTGCATGTAACGAGATAAAATCGAAAGCGGGAGAGGTTGTATTCGAAGCTCAGAAACTAGAAGGGAGTAATGAAATTATTGCTTTTATTCTTGACCCGGATGGATATCAGATCGAGCTAATCCAACGATCTGTAAAATAGTTTAGTCAGGTGTTGATACTAATAACTACTTAATTCTAACCGCTAAAACATCACATTCAGCATGATGTAATACACCATTTGCAGTTGAACCGAGTAATAGAC
>JBGMQW010000378.1:0-2018 GCA_048060815.1 Thiohalomonadales bacterium
CTCGATTGGGTCCTTCGGTTAAACCAAAATCGATTAATAACTCAGCTTCGGGTGCGCCTTTCGAAACCAGTATAAAAACATGATCTATTTCATAACGCATTATTTACATCCTTATGGATTACTTAAACTTTTATAAAAGATATATTCTTAATATACTAGTCAAAAAATCTAAAATGCGTTATTTACTGTAAACTTTTGTAACAGAATCTAGGGACACGCTCCCTGTGTATCGAGTTGCGTTTCAACGGTGTAATCTTGCATTACGGCCGTAGGAAATAATGTACTAATTGCGGAGTTTGGTGTGCCTTTTAATGTACAAATCGCTGTGCTATCAGCTTTAGCATTAAGGGGATTAATAACTGGATTTAAAGGAGTACTATCCCAAGGAATCGTATTTGCCAAAATCTTTTCATCACATGTAAAGGGTGATGCAACTGGTTCAACGCTATTCGTTCCAGCAGTTGGACTATTAGTGTTTTCTGCTGCAAGTGAATCAGCACCTATTGCTAAATCAGTTCGCTTCGGTACAAGTACTGTGTCACTAGTTATATTACTAACACGAAAGTTTAAACAAGCCGTTTTCGAAACAGGATTACCGTTTGGAGTTCCCCCTTGTGAGCCGTTATCTATACTCAATGATTTATCAGTCGCAGAAATTGCAATAGGGGTTTTTTTAACTAGTGCCGCATCTGTTGCAGATGTATCACTGGTATTTACATAGGTAGGAGCAGCACTGGTCCATTGATAGACAGTCGCTACGTTAGTTAAATTACCTGTTCCAGCTTCAACTTCTTCGCACTGTGTCCCGGTTACTTGCATTGAGTTACCTGGAGTTACGGGTAGCGGACAAGTTGCAATGATTGTCCAAATTACCTGTTTTGTCGCAGTTGATGTCACTACATACTGTGGTAGTGTAGTGATAGATGATGTTTTTGTAGTTGATACTGGTAAACGAAGAAAGTTGGGCGATACTTGTGTGGATTTACCATCTATAATTGCAGACGCAATACCACTAGCTGTTCCATTTAAGCTTACTATAACACCGCTTGCCGTTGTAGGAGCCTGGTATCCTAACTCTTCAACAACGGCATCAACAGGCCAATTACTTATATCAATTGTTTTTAATTGTTTATTAATAGTAACTTTGGCATCAGTAGTAATAGGTGTAAAAATTGTTGATGTATTTCCAAACGTTATAGTAGGTGAGGTTATATCAAAACCGATACTGGTCATTATGTCATGCTGCGTATGTCCGGGTGCTGGTGCAGCAAAATCTGACACCCGTGCCATGTAGCTGTGAACACCATCTAATAATCCTAATTTGGACATTTTTTTGGCCGTAATTACTTCTGTATCTTTGTGGCTATTATAGAGTTCCGGTGGTTGTGGTTTATTTTTTAAATCTATTGTAGAACCAATTGCAGCTTGATCTAATGTTTGTGGATCAATATGATCAAACCCGGTTACAATTTCTTTAATCCCTGTTTCATCATCTCGAACATTAGTAATGATATCAACATTATTCCACCATTTGTTTTCGATGCTACTTTTGACAACCATAACTACCGGTTGTTTTGAATCAAACCCGACATTTAAAAATTTAGTTTTAGCCTTGTTACCAGCATAATCCGTGGCATTTAATGTCAGTTTATGCCAACCCTCTTCAGTAAAAATTATTAGCGACTGAATGCCATTTATAACTGCTGGAATTTCACCTCCAGTAAGTGCATCGTGTGATAAAGATTTCGATTTAATACCACTACTATAGTTATTTTTTGTTGGATCTGACAATTGCAGTGTTATAGTCGCCTCACCTGTATAAACTTTAAAATCCGGTGTTTGAAAACTAACTGTCGGAATTTGAGTATCAAATTCAAATTCAACTTCTGAAGGTATTGCAGTTAGTACCGGTGTTACATTTTTACCGGATGTTGCGTTAAGTACTAACTTGTATGTGCCATCGGGTATTGCCGCTGATAAATCACTTGCAAAATAACGACGTGATATCGTGGAGAGAG
>JBGMQW010000379.1:0-2017 GCA_048060815.1 Thiohalomonadales bacterium
TTCACATCGGGGGAAGGTGTATTTTTGTAACATCTTAAGATGGGTGTCCACTTAAGTTCCTTATGGCTTAAATCACCCTGTTATTACAGTGTTTGCTCGCACATTCATTGTGACAACTTGTTGTGATTTAAGCCTTTTTTATTCCTTCTTTATGTGACAGTAGTGAGTCTGACCCTAATTCTTTTTCTTGCTAATTACTTTAAGTGAATCATCTCTGTTACGCTGAACCGTTAAATATGCATTAGCAGAAGAATAGTCATATGTTACATACACAGTATGATGATCTAAGGTACCGATTCCTTGTAATCGAGATTTTGGTGTAATGGCATCTCCTGCATTTACTAAATTATTATTTGGGAAATCAGAAAATGATCTCGGATTTAAATCACTAGTTGGCCAACCACTACTATCCGCAGTCCATAGGGCTGTATTGTATTGTGGAATTGTGGACTGTATTAGCTTGTTTTGGTTACCAATAAATGGATTTGTTGTAGAGGTGTATGGTTCCCGTCGTGCTGCGAAAGGTACTGTGTCAGAATAAAATATAAACTGATCATTACCAATTTCAACATTGACACTGTCACCAGTTTGATAACCAAATTTATCCATAAAATATATTCTCTTACCACCACTTGATGTAAGTTGCGGAAAGTTCCAGGCGTAAATACCTTCAGGGTTAACAGAAGCTCGGCGATCAATATCGACCCAGGAAGGCGTTGCATTAAAACCATTTACATCACAATCCCCTTGATGAACTACTTCAGCTGTTTCTCCAGATAACGAAACACTAGTGTTAAAAGTTGAACAGTTTGGTGTATAATTAATTTCAGCAGGTTTATTTATTGTTGTCATAAATCCGACAATAAATCGTTTTGAAGCATGGTTCCAAATGATATCCGTACTAAATAAATAGGATCGACTAGAACTATAATTTGTTATGACAAAGTTTGCCCCAAGGGGTTTCCCCAATAAGTTAAAAAATTGGCCGCGCACTGTTTTGTCAAAAGGTTGTCCATAGACTACTAAAATTTGCTGCACACCTTTATCGGTCATACCGACTGCAACAGAAGGTTTAATACCGGCATCAACAAGACTCGTCTTATAGCTCAATTTTCCACTACACCAGAGCAATCTAGTTAGAAAAACTTGACCTAAATTCTCCTTATGAGCATATTCATCATGCACAAAAAAGTTAGTTGTTCCAGTAAAAGCAAGATTTCCTTGAGTTAAACTTGTTTTAAACCCTCTATATGCTACTGAAGGGCAGTCAGATACAGTCATTGCAGGGCTCATGGTTCCACGAACAAACCCGGCAAAATTATTACTAATTAATTTTTGACTCCCTTTAATATTGTTTGCTATATCAAATTCTCTAACATATAAAGTATTCCCATATAATCTTTTGTCGATATTTAACCTTTTCGTTGGCGCAATATAAGCAACAGCAAATTCGCTATTACCAAGCGCCATTACTCCAACTGTAGGCTGATTTGATTTCGTTTGATACGGTGAAAGAAAAACTTTATCCCAATTACCATTTATTTGTACTGGATCTTTTGCAATCGCTAGTGAAGAAAAATAGACTAATGAAATTGATAATATTAATGCTTGGGTTATTATCACCATAGTTGAATTTAAAAATGAATTATTAATAATTTTGTTAAACATTTTCCTATCCTCTTGAGATTATATTCAATATCTTAAATTCAATTGAAATTATGTAAAGTGGAATTTGTTTAACTAATTTTGTGACTTATTTACCTTTTAGAGAATTTATACAGTGAGTGGTTTGTACAAAAGGCGTCGTCTGGTCTTTCCTTTTGCTTTTATAACAGAACAGAGGGGTCAGGCTGACCCTGATTATGTAGAAATTTCATTTACCGGGTTTATGTGCGGCAACGATTTCATTTTTTACTGCTGTTGCAATCTCATCAGAAAGCCCTTCATCTTTGACTGCCCGTGCCAGAGTAACTCCACCAATCAGCATAGCAAGACTGCTCCAGGTTCTATCTATATC
>JBGMQW010000380.1:0-2007 GCA_048060815.1 Thiohalomonadales bacterium
AGGCATATTATCTAATGAAATCAGTTCTCCTACTGACGGCGCTACTTTACTCAACTACATCAGTTGGTGAAGGATGTGCGAGTAGCCCATCAGAGGCATACGGGAAACTAAAGGCTGCATATCTTGGTAAAGATATTGATTCTGCTGTATCAGCCATCAATTTTAAGGAATGGGCTAAATTAACCTTAGAGAGCACTGAAATACAATCAGGCCAAAATGATTCAGAAGCACTTAAAGTAGAATATATAAAGCACTTAGAGAAGTCAGGATTTCCTAACTACCAAGGAATGGAGTGCGTGATAGACGTGAAAGACCTGGATACTAGAAGAGCAGTTATTGAAGAAATATGTCGCTTTGCCGCTGGTGAAGTTGGGTATAGACAAGCCATGAATGTTGTGAAAAATGAGTGCGGATGGTTGTTGGCCGGAGCGTATATGCCTAACAAACGCCTCCAGATCGACGCGGCTCCGCCGCGCGACTGAGGCGAGACGTTAGCTGCAAGAAAAATATGAAGCCCATAATAGTAATTACCATTGCGCTGTTAATCGCAGCTTGTGATCCAGGATATGTTATCAACTATCGTGTGTCTTCGAGTGTCGTACCCGAACCCAGTGTAACTAAAACATACAGAGCAGAGTCAGGGATTACGGAATCTGAAATGAGGGAAATACTGGAAAATGTGGCTGATACATATGGTTTGTCAGAATCTGGAAGGTCAGGAGGTAAAGATGAGCTGCATTACAGCAGATACTGGGATGGCGCTTCGAGGAAACACCCGAGAACTTTCAGCATTTCCGCAAAGAAAGTAGAAAATGACATAGGGTGGAATGTTAGTTTGTTTGAGTGGCTAGTATCTAAGCAAACAGAGTATGGGGCAAAACTCGAAGCCACCCTAATAAAGGCATTGTCAGTTAAAAACAACTGGCAGGTAAAACGTGTTGAGTAAGCAGCTAACAAGGCAAATCAACATGGACGCATTTTTCAGTCGCTGCGCTCCCTGCAAATGCGCCAGTTATTTGCGACGTTAGCGAAAAAAAGGAGATACAATAATAATGAATATTATTGCCAAATATTTAGCTCTAATTTTAATTGCAGCCTTAGTCGGGTGCGCAAATCCCCTAAACCGAGCTACATCTGATCGTTATTCGCAAACATGCTCAGATGCTGAAGCAGCGGGTAATATACAGGTAGCGGCAGAAGCCTGCTATAGAGCATACATTAATGTTGAGTGGGGTGATTTAGAACCAGAAGTAAGGTCTGAAAAATTGTATAACTTTGGGCGAGTTCTACGTAAAGCTGGTCGTTACACTGACTCAAAAGAAGCGCTTATAAAATCTCTAGTGGAAGAAGAAAAACTGTCAGGTAAAAACAGTAAAAAAAGCGGCAGAAGAATGGCAGAGCTTTCAGCTACCTATCTTGAATTAAATCAATTTGAAAATGGCGCTCCTTATTTAGATGCAGTGCTCCCAATTACTGACCAATACACCAAGAGCGAAAAACAATTTATTGCTGCACTTTTATATTTTTATGGTAATAACCTACAAGACTCAAAAAAAGCAAAAGACTATCATGCCAAAATGGTTGAGCTAGGATATTCCAGTGCCGATTTCGAACAAAAGCGCTAACAATACGCTGAAGCTGACCAGTCAATACGCCGTTTCGCTTCGCTGCACTCTGTATTGCCGGTCAGCTGAGCTAGGTCGTTAGGCTCAAAAATATGAGAGTTCGAGTAATCGTTTTTTTGGTGGCTTTTCTACAAGGGTGCGTATTTCCAACAACCCATGTTGTTTATGTGCCGGACTATGCAGGCGGGGAATTGGTTGATTCTGACGTATGTGGGTATCTTTTTAATAACAAAGACACACTTAAAATCAAAAAGGAAAATTATATCGCGAAGCTCAGGATATATTCTTCAGAGAACGGAGTTACAAAATTATTATTTCAGCTAACCACAGCTAACGGAATCGCCTTTGTAAATACTGGTGGCCTCAAATTGGTGTTCCCGAC
>JBGMQW010000381.1:0-2001 GCA_048060815.1 Thiohalomonadales bacterium
TGAACACGCTGCTTATCGTTACTATAACGTGAGTGCGATGTACTTTGATCACAAAATGTTGTTGTTACAAAAATTGTCGCGGAAATATTATATTTTTTAAGTATTGGTAATGCATTTTGCAGGTTGTCCAAATAACCGTCATCAAAGGTAACAACAACACCTGATTGAATATTTCCTTTCTTAAGTTCATCAATTGCTTGGCTCAGGGAAATAACACGATAATGTTTATGTAAATAAGACATTTGTTGTTCAAAGCGAGCGGGTGTCACAACAAGCTGATCATAACTCGTGAAATTAGCAATCCGGTGATACATGAGAATTCTGATACCAGGAAACAAGTGCTGATAAATTTTTGCTAATGGATATACTGCAGCAGCAATGAATCGTCTGGATATATTCATTATTTACCTTTACGCTCGGATTCAGGTGAAATTATTTGAAGATTAGGTGTTTTATTTCTGACCTCATCATAAAGCTCTTCATATCGAATAGAGACTGTCTTGGCGCTGTAATGTTTAAGAACGGTCGCTTTAGCTTGTTCCGCAAGCTGATCCCGTAGCACTTTATTTTCTAATATCAAATTCAATTTTTGTTCAAGTTCTGCCATATCCCCCGCTTCAACTAATAGTCCATTCTCATTATCATGAATAACATTGGGAATACCACCAACGTTAGTTGCAACGACTGGCTTCTCCAGTGCCATAGATTCCAACAACGCCATAGGTAAACCCTCCCAACGCGACGGCATTACTACTACATCACATGCTGCTATAATTGAAAGAACATCAGAGCGAAATCCTGATAATATCACATGTTTTTCTATATCTAATTTAGATATCTGATTAACAATTTGACTCTCAAGTTCACCCTCGCCAACGATGAGCAAACATAATTTATGATTATGTTGCACAAGTTTTTTAAACACTGGTATAAGATCCATGTGACCTTTTGCTTCGTGTAAACGACCAACAATAATTAATGTTGTTACATTATTCTCAATACCAAATTCATACTGTAAATTAGTAGCTTGGATTGACATTAGTCTTTCTAAGCTCACGCCGTTAGCTATACTAACAACACGATTAATGGGGATGCCATCTGTATTTGTTAATACTTGCGCCACTTCATCTGAGCATGCAATAACCTGTGTGGTAAAGAGTGAAAAAAGTCGGTCGACAAATTTATGTAGAGTAGACTTCCAGCTGTTAACACTATGTACTGTTGAAAATATACCCGGTACACGTGCAATAAATGCTGCTAAACGTCCCCAACTATCTGCAGTAAATAAATGTGTATGCACTACTAATGGACGATGCTTTCGTAACCAGCTCACAAGCCTTAAAAGAAGTAAAATATCGTATCGACCACTGCGCCCTAACACAACAACGGGGACCCCCATCTTTTCAATCTCATTAACCAACAACCCACCTTCGATAAGGCATAAGACGATAAATTTATAATTATCAGAGCGATTTTTTAATACATCAGTTAACAAACGCTCGGCACCATCAGGTGGTAAGCGATCAATAATATGAACGACTAATGGCTTATTGTGTAGGGTATCTGATTTTTTCATTTTCATTTATTTGTTGGTTATTATTTTTAAACTTATATATAAGATGCATTATTACAGCAAGATATATCCAGAAATAGCCGCATACTTCGATATTAACCATACGTGAACCAAAAACGTTAACTGCAGCAACACTACCAGCCATCGCTGCTCCACCAATACCTATGGCACGCACGAATTCATCTCGAGAATGACTAACCAAAAATGCCGACATAGAATAAAGTTTATAAATAATTAATATAAATAATATTAATGCCGGTATGCCCATCTGAGATGAAATAAATAGATACATATTATGTGTGTCAGATACTGGAACTGGACGTTCTGTATAGTCCGATTTTAGAAGTCGAAATGCTTTAAACCCTTTGCCCAATAGAGGGCTTTCTAAAGTCATATCAACAGCAGCTTTCCATAAAACAATCCGATCT
>JBGMQW010000382.1:0-1964 GCA_048060815.1 Thiohalomonadales bacterium
CGGGTGAATCGATTAATGAAATTGAAAAGAAACTTAATCGCTCACATTCTGGTAAGAATCAAGTAACACTTGCCTAAATACTTCTTTCAACAGAAAGCCCTTACTCATATCTGAACTAATATAATTAACTAGTACTGTCTTTGTCTGCATTATTTTTAGTTGCTAATATGAACTCTACAAACGGCGTAATATTTTTATTGACTGACGCAGTCTCAAAAACGTCCATATAACTTTCTCTGGATTCTTGTTTAATAACAACCCAATTGTAGCCACCAATAATAAATAAAAAATTCATCAAAAATCGGGCAGTTCTACCATTACCATCCATGAATGGATGAATGTAACCAAGAAAAAAATGACCGAGTATTGCCTTTACTGGATATGAATTTTCCTCTGCAATACATTCTTTTAAAGTAGTCATACAATCCATAAGTTGCTCACTTGCTGGAGGCACATGATTTGAACCTCTAATATAAATAGGACCTTTCCTGAATCCAACAATGTCCAATTCACTGACTATTCCTGCCACTACACGAGGCTTAAATAAAGATGTAACCCATTGAGTTAGTCCAACATCGATTAAATAATTTAAATCCTCTTTATTATGGGCTGCAGTTACTGAGTCAATAACATGATTAAAAGCACCATAGTAACCTCGTGCAGCAAGTGCATCTTTTATTTTGTTATCCTTTTCAATCGTTTCTGGTGACCAGTCACCAGTACTGACACGTTCAATTAAATCAGAAGTTACCTTATAGCCTTCAATCGATAATGAGTTATAGGCATCACTAACATATAATTCATTTATCAATGCCAAGGTTTTATCAAGCGGCATTGAAAAAAAATCAAACTCCGGTGGATGTTCAGCAAATACATCGATGATACTGTGACGCATTTGCTGCCACATCATTCTAACTCGTGTTGCACTTGGAGCAAGTTTACTTGTATTTTTAATTAAAACGGGTGGATTATCAAACGGATTAACGATCTTCACACTTTCAAATCCAACGCCAGATATTATAGCTTCGATTTTTTTACTCTCCGGCCTCATTTCTAATGCGTCGTATGCACCAATTATCCTTCCTATAGAGGCAACATTTTTTATTCGAACTAACTCACCAACAAGTGAGTCAAAGTTAGCATTCCTTAATGCTACTTGCATACTCATCGGATTCGATTTGTAAGCAGCTGGTGATGAAATAGCTAAAGCCATTTCCAAAGGATAGACATTGACATCGTGCAGCTTGAGCACCTTAACTGGGTTAGAGTTGCTATTCGATAAAACCAGACTCATATTATTAGGAAGTTTAACAATGTCCGAGGTAATCCCATTAACAAATACCACTACTTGGGCAGGCATCGTGTTATTTTCCGTATGGAGATCCAGTGATGCTCCAGGACTTAACCAATAATTATTTTTAAAGCGAGAAGTTAAATATTGACCTATAAAAAACCATATTGATTCATACCAAAGAGCAGACTCACCCGCTGACTGTGATGTCACATCAGCATCAAATAAATACCAACCCTTGATAATCCTTTTAAAATACCCATTTTTCACAAGCAAAGCCTGTTGCTTAGGTTTTATATTTTTTGAATGAACGATATTATTAATTGCTGTTCTATTTGCTGCTTTTAGTGCTTCGGCAAGTAGCTGATTTCCTGTTTTAGCCATAATTTAACCATATTGTCTCTAGAATTAATTACATACCGTTAATAATTGACTGTTATTTATAGCTTTTCTAACCTTAAGATAATGCATTATCAGGTTATCATAGATTGTACTATCTGGTTATTACGAATTACATTACAAGGTTATTATGGATTATACTAGCAGAAAAGTTGACTAACACACTAAATATTTTGCGTGCATCGTAAGTTAAAAGAACAAAATACAACCATGTATAAATTCCTTCATTATTTCGACACATAATGTGGATATGTCGATTTAATGTAGAAATTTT
>JBGMQW010000383.1:0-1949 GCA_048060815.1 Thiohalomonadales bacterium
GTTGGTAATGGTACTTATCGCATACATAAAAATAATTTTAATTATGATAAATGGATTACTTCTGAAATTGAAAGTCTACATGCAAAGTATTTAACTAATTTAAATATAACAATATCATCTAAAAACAATATGGAGATAACTTCGATTCTCTCTCCATCGAACTATCAGCTTGATGACAACACAAATATTAATTTTAAAATTGATAAATTTTCTGAAGACAAAAAACATATAATGTTTGCCAAAGTGAAATATCCAAAATTAACGGGGATTCCTAAAACTAAAATTTTAAATGTTAAGGTAAATTATTTTGACAACAGTGATAATAAATATAAAAAAGTCACAGCTAATAAAAATATTCAATATGTATTTGATAAAAATTTAATTTCAGGGAAAATAGATACTCGAATTAAACGATCAAGTTTGATATTAAAAACAAAAACAGTAATAGCCGATGTTGAACCTATGATAAAAGCAAGACGATATTATAATGCTATTGCACTATTAACAACGCAACAAAATAAATTAAATCGATACCTATCAAAAAATGTAGATAACGAGTTATCCCGCGATGCAAAAATTTTAGGGAAGTACGCCACGAAATTATACGAATTTGATGAAAACTGGATTCAATTTTGGCAAATAAACAAAGATTTAAATTGGGATAATGCTCGCTATCTAACTCAATATGAATAAATATAAAGTGCTGCAATGCCGCTAGTTATTGAGTGCTGAGTTTGGTGTGCGAGGGCAAGAGCCCTATAGTGTAAATGAAATAGCTCATAAACTGCTAATATCGCCACCAATTTCAGCATAAATTGCAAATATCGAAATAAAGACCTGTTGTTGAGGTCTTGTTTTTAAAATCCAGAAATCCTTTTGTTATTACTAAATTATCGGTGTCCCGAAAAATTTTTCGAGAAAAAAGGGACGGCAGAATTAGTCAAAATATAATTTCTCTGTCACCTTTAATCTTAAAAAAGCGGCTTATATTGTCGATATATAACCGTGGCTGTAATTAATAAACCGATAGTAAAAATCGAATATGGCATCAGACCTAAAGCAAGTACGCAAACAGCTACTATTAAGAGAGTAGATGATTGAAGCGTATCTTTCGCAAGTATTCTTTCCTGGCAGAACCATAATCCAAACAGATAAAGTGCAACGGCTACCGAGAACCCAAAGTTGGCAACACTTAATTCGATACTAGCGTGGTTTGTTAATACATCAATATTAACACTGACTAAAGCACCAATCGCCGCTGCGGATCCAAATATTATGTAGTGGCCATATCCCCACTGGAAAGCGGTATTTTTATTACGCAATTCATGTTCGACAGAATTATTAAAATACAACCACCAGATTCCAAATAGCGTAAACAAACATCCGATCGACACCAATAACACATCGTATGAAAAATGTTTAATTAGTGAAATAAAACTATTGGTTGAAGCCAGAATTGACTCACCCAGAACGATGATCGTTAGCAGGCCAAAACGCTCTTCGATATGCTCCGAGTGGAAATGTGTCTGCGTATGTGATTCTGCATAATAGGGCACAATAAACTCTGCTAACCATATCGTTATAAATATCAAATAACTAAATTCAAAGAAGTTCTGTGTTATCCAGGCGACCTGACATAGTAAAGTTCCCATCGCATAACGTCGGCCTGTAATTCTGAGCTTTGGGTTATCCGATGCAACTTTTAACCACAACAAAATTCCAGATGACCGAATGACGACATAACCGATTATTACTACCGTGAAATCACCATTAAAAGCACTATCAACACCTGCAGCAATAACCAATGCACCGACCATTTGCCAAAGCGTTGCCAGCTTGAATCTGACACCACTATTGTCAAATGAAGAAGCAAACCAGGTGTATTGGTTCCATGCCCACCAGATAGCCATAAACACCATGATAAAACTAACTACACCATGACCGATATG
>JBGMQW010000384.1:0-1948 GCA_048060815.1 Thiohalomonadales bacterium
GCTCATTCTTATTCTCCAAAAATAATATCGAGGTATTCTAAACAAAAAAGGATAAGTCTTATAGTTATTTCTTAGGCAAAACAGGTGTAATTTAACATTGTGAAATGTAAGGTAAAAGTCATAATCTGTAGGAGCAAGTTACCAGCACAGTAGTTCGATGATTTTCTGAACCTAAAAAATCGTTAACAAGCGTTAATGCTTATTAGCCTTTTTAACTAACGTAAAATGACTTTTTAAATACACATGCGCATTTCTGTTTTTGTCAAGGATATTAACCTCTACCAACCATTTTCCAGGCGGGTCTCCTGCGTCACCGCTATATTTAATAACGACTGGCGACAAGTAAACGCTACGTGGATTACCGGGAAAATTACCGTTAATACATTTAATGTTCTGTTCGTCAATAGATACGGTTTTATCAGGTCGCGTTACTTTTATGCCACATATTATGTTTACATTGCCAGATTTATCCACAAGTGGATTGATATAGAACGTGAGAATGGTTAATTGCTGTCCATACTTAACTTCTTTTGCTTCACTAAAATACGGTGTTGTATGTGATGGCGTTTCCCATTTTTCTGCCCAATTTTTATCAGGTGTAATAATGAGCCAGCCACCAAAACCTTTAATGCTTTTCATATTATCTGTGTTTTGGACACGTTTACCATCTTTTGTGATCCAACCTTCATATGAAACATTTGCTTCGTAATTGGCGTATGAGAACGTTGAAAGAGTGACCAACAATAAAATGTATAAATATCTCATGATGTCCTTTTACGAGGTTAGTAAGTTAGTATGGCCAGAACACAGTTTCCTCTAATATTTAGGAATATCTGTGTTTTAACCCTATTTATATTACCCAATTTATTTTAAGAATTTAATCCTTGCTTTTTATTCTCTAAAATGTGGCATAAATTTTCTTTAAATTAATTTTATTGACAAGACCAAGGATATATTTTTCTTCTTCGTAACCGTCTGCCATAAAAGTAAATGTAGATTTACTATTAAGATTAATTTTTATAATGTGGTTTTTAGCGCTTTTATTATTCATATACAAACCAATAAATCCTTGGATAATAATAATCTTTTGGACAAAATCTTCGGTTTCCATGATGGTTCGTTCCTTAGTTTGAGCTGATTTATTTGGTATTCCTGATGCCTCAGCCGTGATCGAGATATCAATTTTTTTGTCGCCTTCACCGTACGTTATGGTTAAGATAGACATAATAGTTCCACCTGCGTTGATGTTCACTCCGCTGTCTTTGGCTTTGGTCTTTAAACCGCCAATTTCATCAGGGAGAAGAGGTAACCAGTCCTTATAATCCAATGCCCAAGATAACCCCGGGGCGAGAAATATAACAAATGTAAGTATTATTCGTATTTTCTGACGCATTAAAATCTCCTTTATTAGTAGTTGTGGTTGATTCTTATTGTTAAATATAGGGAAGGTTCACTCTGGCCCCCATTTATTCTCGTCCGGTGGAGGCCGAAGGCCGGAACGTATTCGTAGATGCTTTTAACATGATACGACAGAAGTAGCCGAGCCTATTGAGCTTAGTATGGAGTTTATAATTTCGGTTGTTACCCGTGCTTTGTTTAACGCAATATCGCATAAAAAAGCAAAAACAATACCTATATAAACTAGATAAGCCCACCCTACATAAGAATTGTAAATTATTGTAAAAAACCAATTTTGCTCGAATATATAAAAATAAGAACATATCACTGTAGACAAGGTAAGCAGAATAGCAGGTAAAACTAAATGTTTTATAGCTTTCGGCCTTAAGAATGATATTAGTAACAAAAGAATAAATACGAAAGCATTACTAGCTGTAAAAATACGGAAATCAGTTTTAAGCTTATTCGCCACTTCCATATATTTTGTTTTCATAAAAGCTAGTAACATTTCATTAGCACTTTGCAATGAAATAACTCTATTATTCGCACC
>JBGMQW010000385.1:0-1906 GCA_048060815.1 Thiohalomonadales bacterium
TAATCAATTTCGTTACAAAGCGGTCAACTGCGGAATTTAGGTTTAAGTTATGAATGCATAAAAATAAGGTTATATAGGAAAAGTGATATATTGATGATTTTAAAAGAAAAATACACTAGAATGCGTTAATTTAGTGACTATTAACATCTCTAGTAATAAGTTGCTTCAAATAATAAAAAATCCAAATTTACTAATTTATTATTTATTAATGAGGATGTGAAATGCTTCAATGGCAAAAATTTTTACCATTTCTGCGCTGGATCCCTGATCTAAAAAAGTCAGGTGTAGTTCAAGCTGATTTCATCGCCGGTATTACAGTTGCTTTAGTTCTCATACCTCAATCAATGGCCTATGCTCAATTAGCAAATTTACCAGCCTATTATGGCTTGTATGCGGCGTTTTTGCCTGTGATTACAGGAGCACTGTTTGGATCCTCGAATCAGTTAATGACAGGGCCAGTAGCGGTAGTTTCACTATTAACAGCATCTGCGTTAGCACCACTGGCAGTTGCTGGCTCTGAGAATTTCATTGCGTATGCTGTTCTTTTATCATTACTGGTTGGATTATTTCAGTTGATGTTAGGTGTTTTTCGCCTGGGTATTGTTCTAAATTTTCTATCACACCCGGTAATTATTGGTTTTACGAATGCAGCTGCATTGATCATTGCATTTTCACAATTTTACAAACTATTCGGTGTTAATAAACCTGAGACCGGGGTTTTTGTTACCGATGTCCTCGATGTTTTGAGTCAAATTGCAAATACTCATTTATTAAGTTTTGCAATGGCAATCGGTGCAATTGCCATTATGGTTGTTGTTAAACGATTATGGCCTAAAATTCCCGGGGTATTATTTGCCGTAGTTATTACAATTATCATAAGTTATTTGATTGATTTTGAAGGTAAGGGTGGTGTTGTTGTTGGTAAAATTCCAGCAGGTTTGCCCACAATCAAACTACCTGAATTTAATTTTGATGTTATCCAGAAATTAATAATCAGCGCAATTGTGATTTCTCTGATTGGATTTATGGAAGCTATCTCAATAGCAAAAGCAATGGCCGCTCGAACCAAGCAACGAATTGATGTTAATCAGGAGCTAATTGGCCAAGGAATTGCCAATATTGTAGGTAGTTTTAGTCAATCGTATCCAACCAGCGGTTCTTTTTCACGCTCGGCTGTTAATCTCAATGCCGGTGCAATAACAGGTTTTTCATCTGTTGTTACAATGATAATGGTGTTAATTACATTATTATTTTTAACGCCCTTACTTTATCATTTACCGGCAGCAGTATTAGCATCCGTTATTATGATGGCAGTAATTGGGTTATTAAATTTCAAAGCCATTAAACATGCATGGCATGCGCATAAGCACGATGGGATAGCAGCTGGTGTCACTTTTGTAGGAACATTGGGATTTGCACCACATCTGGAGTGGGGGATTGTAATTGGAGCATCATTAGCTTTAGGATTATATTTATTTCGCACCATGCGACCTCGTGTGGCAATTTTAGGACGCTATAAAGATGGTACATTACGTGATATTGCGATACATCCAGAGCTGGCAACAGATAAGCGCCTGGTTGCTGTAAGATTTGATGGTTCATTATATTTTGCAAATGTTTCGTATTTTGAAGATGCGATATTAGCTGCAGAAGCAAGTAACCCAGACGTAAAATTTATTCTGGTTGTTGGTGATGCCATTAATCAGTTAGATGCATCTGGTGAAGACGTTTTACGGCATTTAGTTGAACGACTGAAAGATACCGGCGTCACATTAGTATTTAGTGGATTAAAGCGTCAAATTATTTTAGTTTTAAAGCACACAGGGACCTGGAATGTGATTGGAGATGAGAATATCTTTGCAACGGAAGAAATGGCATTGAAAAACATTTATCAAAGATTGTCTGA
>JBGMQW010000386.1:0-1906 GCA_048060815.1 Thiohalomonadales bacterium
CTTCTCCAATTCTCATGGCTAAACACTTCATTGCAAGTAAATATTCGGGTTGAGCGGTCATAATGCGAAGATGGTCAAGCTCAAGAAATAAATCAAATTCACCATCGGGACTCAAAAAACCTTTCTTAGCATCATTAAGCCAGTCATTGGTAATATCCAATTGGGTAGCAACTTTTCTGATTCGTCAATACAAGCGTATTGACATAATAAATGTTAATTAGGGGCATTGGTGGGTATTGGATCCAACCCAATGAACACCCCGGAGAAAACCGGGGTATTTATATTATATTGATAAGAGTAAAAATTTAGAAAATAGTAGTAACTTGGAGAGCAAGTCGACCGCCAACACCTTCAAGTTGGTTATTAGTATTTTTGGTATCAGATTTAAAACTACGATCTGAATATTCAGCGTTTAAACGTGTCTTTTTATTAAAATGATATTGCATTCCAATAGTGGCGGTATCATATGTTGATTCATCATCCGTTGCAGATACTACCCCTTGTCCACGAACATAGCTATCATAACGAAGATCGATTTCAAACTTGGTGTTAGGGATGTACCAACCAAAATCAAGATAATAACCTTGTGCATCCCGATCATTAAAATTAGATCCCGGATTTTGCTGCCCCTGGAAGATCATACCTTCACCAGCTATGTATTCAGCGGTTACACGAAACGGTTTCAGAAGATACTTGATACCAGCGCCATAACGTTTACGATCCTGTTCTAAGCTTGAGTTAAACGCATCAGTTCGTTTACCATCAACATTCCATACGAACATTTTCAGACCTTGACGTCGTCCTCCCTTACCTTTATATACACGCTCGGATGACCAGTATAAATACAAATCCTTGTTATTATCATTATCACCAAAATTCAGACCATTCCCATTACCGTATTTCACAGCATAACTGTGTTCCCATTTACCGATTTTGAATATTTCAAAAATTTGTACACCAACATCACGAAATGCGCCGACTGGTGTGGAGTATCTATTCAAATTAGATCCAGGAATTGGCTGAGCACCTGGGACTGCACTTTGATCAGCTGACACAGGAAAACGCTCTAACAATAGTTGATTCGTTACCGAAGTAAAATTAATATAATCGAATACATGAATGGCTTGTAATGCTTCTTCTGCAATTGGTGATTTAAATAAGCCAAGCCGAATCCTTGCCCCTTTAATATGATTTAATGTAATACTTGAATCAGTGATGTGAGCCGGTCCACCATGGGCTTCGGTTATCGCATTTCGTCCAAATTCTGCCAAAAAGAAGTAATTTACATTGCTGTCCAATGGCATAGCAATACCACGTACGCCAACACGGGCACGATTAACGTTAAACTGAGATTGGCTTTTAAGGTTTGGGCCAATCAGTTTAGGAGGAATGTACAACTCTTTACCAGCAGGATTAACAAAAGGATCAGAAAAATCTTGTTGATATTGAGCCTGGATAAAACCCCATAACTTTGCGCGTGGTGCTGCGCCATCTCGTTCGGTACCTTGTAAGGCTAACCAGTTTGCGGCTTGGGCTGGCATTATAATGCCACTAATTGCGATAGCGCTTAGTGTGCTTATCGCGAGTTGTTTAATTGTTTTTTTATGGACTTGTTTCATTTATTTGCTCCCCATTCTTTAAAACAATACTAGACTATAACAGTCATTTTTTTAAAGAATGTTTTAAATATTAAAATTATAATTATGGTTTTATTAAGTAAAAGCCTTTATCTTGCAGCTCAATAATTCGTACTACACCGGCTGATACTCTTACGGCTTTACTATTTAATGCAGGTTCATGTCCCAGTTTTTTACTCATATTTTTAATAGTATTATTACATGCGCTGAATTTAACGCCACTACCGGCCAAACTGCTAATACGATCCGAATTAACATTCTCTTTAAAT
>JBGMQW010000387.1:0-1903 GCA_048060815.1 Thiohalomonadales bacterium
GAACATCCAAAGTGGGTTGAACGTGATGCATATTGTCTTTAATACTCCAAGGTCCCCAACCGGGAATTTCTACTTTATCGCGCAATGAAATTGTTTTGTCTTGATGCCAAGATACAAGCCAATTTTTATCAGGTGTTTTATCAAATAATATAACTCTTACAACGTGCGGTTTTGAACCCAAAATCGATTTCGCCATACTGATTAATTGAGTAGATTTAGATAGCCGACAAATAGATTTTATTTTTTTATCTGCATTCCGAATTCCATGACCGGGTGCCGTTTCACTAAATGCGCGCAACTCGATAATCATTTCATCTATATCAGAACGCGAAACTACATTTCTCGCTATTTCTACGCCATGTACGTTAACTTTAACTTCATTCATATTTAAATATATCGTTGTAAACAAACCACGTCAATTTACCTCATTAGATAATTACCGTTACGAAATGCTAGGAGCAATCGATATACTATTATCAGGAATCTAACGACCATGCTCAGCGGTGCGGAGCATTTTATGCGTAGCATCCGTTGCAGCTAATTGTTAGCGCCTTTACTGTGTTAATTCTGAAGCCCAATCAAGTAGTGACTCTATAGCTTCATTAGTTTCTCTAGTACTTGTATCCCAAGTATATTTAGATATTGTGCTAGCCGATCGCCACGTTTTAACGCTAATTTCTTTTGTTTTTTCCCATGTGGCTCTACTAATACTCTTTGTTTCTTCCCATGTTTTACGGATTGCTATCGGGACAGCTTCTTTGATCGCAACAATTATTTCCTGTGAGTCATCTTTAGCTTCATTTAAGCATTCAGTATAATAAAATTTTGCTTTTGTTTTAAATAAAATATTATCTTCTTCATGTAGTTCTCGCAGTTCATTGCAATAATCCATAACCTCAAGACCGGCAACTGTTATGACAACAGCTCCAGTGCCGAGAGTTGCAGCACTAACTGCAGATGCTGCTGCTTTTTTACTTAAACGTTTAGTGAACTTTTTTGAAATGTTAAGTTTTTTATTTTTGTGACGTTTTTTTACAATATCCAATATATGTTTGCTTTCCTTAAGATTGTTAAGTGTATCTACAGTTGTCGAGACAAGACCGAAAGCGCCTAAAATACTATTGAGGAAAACCGACATAACCAAGAAGACAATTGCAAGAGTAGATGAAATTGAAATAAGGATAATTTTTATCATATGCTTTACTTGTTTTGTATGGCTCTAATGTACAGCTCAGTTGTTCAAAATGCTTTGCGAAATTTGTGGTAAAGTGAGCGATAGCGAGCACCACAAGCTTCGCAAAGTGATTTTGAATCAACCTGGGGCATCTTATTATGTGTTTTTATTACTATTACTTTTATTTTTCCAGAAAAAGGGGACGGCAGAATTAGTCAAAATGTAATTTCTCTGTCACCTTTAATCTTATTCAGCGGCTTATATTGTCGATATATAACCGTAGCTGTAATTAATAAACCGATAGTAAAAATCGAATATGGCATCAGACCTAAAGCAAGTGCGCAAACAGCGATTATTAAGAGGATGGATGATTGAAGCGCGTCTTTCGCAAGTATTCTTTCCTGGCAGAACCATAATCCAAACAGGTAAAGTAGCAACGGCTACCGAAAACCCAAAGTTGGCAACACTTAATTCGATACTGGCGCGGTGATGCCTATCGCCCTCATCAGGGACTTTCAAAGCTGGATGAGTTTGTTATGTTTTAGCGAGTAGCTACCGGTACAATCTCAGGTATTACATATTTCTTCATTTTTTCGACTTCTGGTAAGTAAATGCGCATTAAAAACCCCCAGCTATCAGTCGGCGTGTAGGCAAAATTAACCCCTGCTGCATCGGCAGCTGCTTTGCAATCCATAGCACCATAGTGAACCGTGAATGTATTGTCTTTAT
>JBGMQW010000388.1:0-1870 GCA_048060815.1 Thiohalomonadales bacterium
CCTCCCCCGCCACATGAAATCAAACTAAGGTTCAATATGAAAAATACAATTTTATCACTGCTGTCCCGTTAAGAACTAAATAAGTAGGTCTGGAGTCCCTTCAATTTGTTACAATGAAATCACGACAAGTCATTGAAAAACAAAAAGGAAACCAGACCATGAGCCACTATAATACTGTATTTTCACAACTACTTAAACTAATACCGAGACATGAATTTGAAACACTTGCAAAACAACACCATCGTGGTCGATCGTTTAGAACCGCAACACGCTGGTCTCAATTTGTAACCATGACCATGGGGCAGATTTCAGGCAGAATCAGTTTGCGGGATATTGTTGACACTATGTCAGCACAAGCACACCGACTCTACCATCTTGGTAGCGCCAAATTGTCACGTTCGAACTTGTCTCGTATTAATGAAAACAAACCCTATTCGTTATACAAAGCTTTATTTAGTAAGTTGCTTCATCGTTGTCAGGGGCACGCACCCAACCATAACTTTAAATTTAAAAACCCACTTTATTCGTTAGATGCATCAACGATTGATTTATGTTTATCACTGTTTCCCTGGGCTGATTTTCGTAAAACAAAAGGAGCAATTAAATTACATGTCGGCTTAAATCATAACGGCTATCTTCCTGAGTTTGTGACTATTACCGAAGGTAAAGACCACGATGTAACGGTTGGTCGAACTCTGAAGTTTCCAAAAGGCAGTATCATAGCAGTTGATAAAGGATACAATGATTACAGTTGGTATAACCAGTTGACTATTAAAGAAATATTCTTTGTGACTCGACTTAAAAGCAATGCGAAATATAGTGTCATTAAACGCAACAGTGTATTAAAAACCAAAGGCATAACCAGTGATCAGACAATTGTATTTACGGGAGTGCAAACAGCGAAGAAATGTCCGACTCAATTGCGTCGTATAGGATATAAAGACAAAATTTCCGGTAAGCATTATATTTTCTTAACCAATAATTTTAAGCTATCAGCCAAAACGATAGCCGATATTTATAAAGCGAGATGGCAAGTAGAACTATTCTTTAAATGGATAAAGCAGAACTTAAAAATAAAGTCATTTGTGGGTACGAGTAAAAATGCGGTGTTAACCCAAATATGGATTGCACTTTGTCTTTACCTGCTTCTGGCATATATTAAATTTCAGTCAAAACTAAATAAAAGTATGCAGCAGATATTACGTTTACTGCAATTAAATCTGTTTGAAAAACGTGATTTAATGATGCTGTTAAGAGGCGAGCCTATCAACAATAGGTCACTTAACATTAATCAAATGAAACTGCTGTGAAAGTTAACGGGACAGCAGTGCAATTTTATAGTAGTTTCGTATTATTGGAATAGTTTGAAATTCAACTAAATCTGAACAAAATCCTTGCACAAACAACTCCTCGGTAAAATATCTATTTTATTCAGATAGATAAAATTTAGGTGTAATTAACTCAAGTATTGATTCTAAAAATCATAACACTTGCTAATATTTTACTGCTTAAAAAACCTGTGGGCAATACAAAGACATCTAAATTAAAAATAACTAATTATATTTAACATAATAAAAATTATTTACGTCATAATTCCAACTTCAACTCTTATAACGAATTCACATTAACAACACGATGATCTATTTGGTTTGACAGCTTCAATCGTTGCCGAGACAACATAATCTGTGACATTCTGATCCGGTGCCCAATCTTTAATAAACTCTTTTGATTCGTCTTTGGGTTTAATTTTTACATCTTCAAAACCTGCTGCTTTTATCATGTTTTCTAAATCGGATATCAATGATGCATTGCCCATGCATCCTGCGATTAGTGCCGGATCATTTCGCATTTGTTCTGGTAATTCAACCGT
>JBGMQW010000389.1:0-1844 GCA_048060815.1 Thiohalomonadales bacterium
TGGGCAATAGCATCTATTACATCCATCCCTTCAACAACACGACCGAAAACAGTGTGTTTATTATCTAACCATGGTGTTGCAACATGGGTTATAAAAAACTGACTTCCATTAGTTGCAGGACCCGAATTTGCCATAGAAAGTATTCCCGGTTTATCGTGTTTTAGATCAGTATGGAACTCATCTTCAAAACTGTATCCCGGATTTCCGGTACCGGTTCCTTGCGGGCATCCACCCTGTACCATAAAATCGGCAATAACACGATGAAATTTTAATCCGTCATAGTATTTTTCTCCTTGAGGCTTTACTGAATTTTCTAAATTTCCTTCAGCTAAAGCAACAAAATTACCAACAGTACCTGGAGTTTTTTCAAATTCCAGATCTATTAATATTTCTCCTTTTGATGTTTTTATTTTTGCGTATAATCCTTTGTCCATTTTTTAATAAATTTAATGATCGGCAAAGATAACTTTTTAATATAATATGGAAAACATATTGTTATTTTTGTTAAAATAGTAAATAATACTTGATTAATATAATCGATAATCCAATCATTATAAATGTAAAACCTTGTTAATCAGAGTTCTACATACATTAAATGAATATTAAATTGAAATTTATTGTACTCTTAGCCATTCACTTTGTACTATTTTTAAATTGTTGAATAACTTGATAAATTAATTGTTAAAAAATAGAATATAACTTTTCTTTTAGCGTTATATTTATAGTTGTTAATGATTTCTTATGAAAAAAATTATACTAATATCGGCATTATTTCTTGCAATAATTGCTAATGCCCAATTGCAAGAAGAAGGGTTTGCAGCTACAAACCTGCCGGCAGGATGGGTATCAGATAATGCAACCAGTGGTTGTGACTGGCAGTATGGTTATACCGGAATTATGCCGGGAAGCGGACCGACGGTTGAAGCTGATTTTCCAACCGGGGCTGTTTTGTTTGATGATGCCAGTTGTGGGAATTTAAGTGAAGACAGAATTACACTAACTGCACCGACAATTGATTTGTCAGGAGTTTCGAATGCTGAAATTGAAGTAGTTTATAATTTACAGGTATTTGGCGATAAAGGCGAATTTACAATTGAAGTATTTGATGGTAGCTCGTGGCAGCAATTGTATTTTCAGGATGTAGATACACCTAGAAATACTGGAGTTCACCAAACCATGAATTTAGATGTTACACCCTATTTGAATAGTGCATTCCAGGTTCGTTTTATTTATGATGATGAAGGCCTAACTCCTGCATTGGGTTTGGGTATTGATAATTATAAATTATTCGATTCTTCGGTGGCAAGCATTGAAGATTTAGAACTATTAGGATTTAGTTATTATCCTAACCCTGCTAACAATGTTTTACAATTAAACGCAAGAGAAAATATAGTTCAAATAAATGTATACAATATATTGGGTCAGGAAGTGATGTTTATAAAACCTGATAGAACAAATACGCAACTTGATTTAACCAAATTAGAAATTGGTGCTTATATAATTAAGGTTCAGGTTGATGATAAATTAGGATCATTTAGATTACTAAAACAATAATGTTTTTAATTTTGAGTTGGGAGCTGTTTAATCTTTTAAACAGCTTTTTTTTTGATCAAAATTACAATTGTCCGGTAATTCTAGATGATCGGTTTACTGGAATTAAATTAAACTTCAAGACAGCTTAATTGATCATAGAGTTGTCTTATCGCCATAAAACACATCGACACAGTCAAATATTCTGCTTAATACATCAACATCTAATATTTATTAAATCGAGCTTTGATGTATAATAAAAGAAAAAGACCGCTATGAAATTTTTATCTTTCAATAGCAGTCTAAAAAAAAGG
>JBGMQW010000390.1:0-1824 GCA_048060815.1 Thiohalomonadales bacterium
AGAATCGGATGGTTTTAGATCACCAAAAATACCTTGTGCTTGGGTTTGTAAAAACGACCTTTACTCGACTCTATCCTGACAAAGTTGAATTAAACCTGTTCCAGTTTTCAATAATAAACCGGAACAGCTTAACATGGTTTTCTATATTCTTTATGGTTTTAGTATCAGCCTGCCTGTTACTGCTGAACTTTCCATTAACTCATGGGCGCGTTCCGCCTCGGATAAAGATATTTTTTCTTGTATGTGGGGTCTAATTTTACCTTCCTCAAGATAGTGTAAAAGTGTTTTTACTGAGCTTTTAAATAGTTCAGGATTCTCAAAAATACTATAAAGTGTAAACGTTCTAATACCAACACTTTTCATGAAACCATTACCCAGTGACTCGTTTAAATTTATTTGTGGAAATCCAGCTGCAAATCCAAACCAGATAATTTGCCCGATACTAGCGAGTACTTTAAAATCTTGCTCGAAGGACTCGCCCGCAACTGAATTAAGAATAAGATTGACGCCTCGATCACCTGTAATTTCTTTTACCCGTGTCGCCACATCTTCAGTTTTGTAATTGATAACATGATCTGCACCTTGTTGTTTTGCGTAGTTTACTTTCTCGTCTGAACTACTTAAGCCAATAACATTCACACCGGCTAATTTGGCCAATTGAATAACGGCTGTGCCGACACCACCTGCGGCAGCATAAACTAAAATCGTTTGCCCGGATTCAACATATCCCATGGTGTGTAACAGATGATAGGCTGTTAAATATGCAGTAGGGAATGCCGCCACAAGATTTTTGTCTATTGTGTCAGGAACTGAAATAACCATTGCTTGTTCAGCAACGACATATTCGGCATAACAACCCATAGTGCCCAATACCGCAACACTTTGTCCTGTTTTAATAGTAGAAACCCCTTCACCAACCGATTCCACAATACCACTGCATTCAAAACCGAGTGTTGCAGGAAAAGTTGGCATGATGGGATAAACACCGCGTTGTACCATGATGTCACCATAAGTGACCCCTATACTGTCTATCTTTATTAATACTTGTCCTCTTGCAGGCGTCGGTTTGTTAATATCCAAATAGTGTAAAACATCTGGAGCACCGGTTTGATTCATTTGAATTGCTTTCATGTGACTTACCTCTATAGTTATTTTAAATTTTTTAAAACATCAATGATTTTTGATGGTTCTGCTCTTTGCATAAAATTTGGATCAACAAAGGCATAACGAACAATATGATCAGTATCCACGACGTAGGTTGCAGGAATAGGTAGTTCAAAATTTTCTGTACCATTGATTTTGGTAAGGTCAAGTCCGAATACATTTTTAGTCATGTCTTCAATAACTTCAGGTAGTTGAAAAACGAGCCCAAATTGTCTTGCAACTTGCAAATGTCGATCAGTTAATACCGGAAAAGTGAGTTGATTTTTTTCAATCGTCGTTAATGAACTATCGGGTAATTCGGGACTAATCGCAATTAATGAGCCGTTATTATTTCTTATTTCAGATAATTTTTTTTGTAATGCGTTTAATTCCAGATTACAGTAAGGGCACCAACCGCCGCGATAGAAGCTGATAACAATAGGTCCTTGTGTTAATAAATTATCGCAAGAGACAACATTGCCATTAGCATCACTCAATTCAAAGGAAGGAATTTTATCACCTTCTTTTAGTGCCTCTTTATCAATACGGCTTGATACCCAGTTTTGTATCGCCATCTGGAATGCTTCTGCGACTTCTGGTGGCGTGCTTTTTGCCGCTGTAATATTATAATTTTCAATTTCTTGTGTTAATGACATTCTGTTTATCCTTTTATTTTGCGTT
>JBGMQW010000391.1:0-1811 GCA_048060815.1 Thiohalomonadales bacterium
TTTTTCGACTAATTACCGAGGATTTAAACTGGATCAGACTAAATTTAAAGATTTAACATTTAACGATATTACAAAAAAATCCATTCCCTTTGACTATCAGCGTAATCAGCGTATTCATGCCTGTTGGGAAATTCGAAAAATTTCAGAATAGTGATACCTCGCCCACAACTAAGTCAGTAAATGCTCTAAACTTAAGAAATTCAGGTCAATCGCCGATATTATAATAAATAGAATAAAAATAATTTAATCAGGAGTCATAATGACATTAAATAAACTAGGTACTTCCCTGGTAATAGCACTATTGGTATTTCTTAACAGTGCAATACTACAGGCGCAACCATTAATTTCATTTGATGCTCGCTCAGTGGGCATGGGGGGCACAGGTGTTGCATCAAGCAAGCTTGCCAGTGCAGCATATTCTAACCCGGCCTTGGTGTCTCAACCCATTGGTGGTGATAACTTTCAACTTTTATTGCCTGTGGTGGGAGTTAATGCGAATGATCCACAGGGTTTAATCGATGATGTTGATGCATTTAATCTTGCGGTTGATAATTTAGATCCCATTAAAGCGCAAGAAATTTTAGCGCAATCAATTGGCAAGCCATTAACCGTATCGGCTTATGCCGGCACTGCATTTGGATTTACGGTTGATAAATTTGCATTAGTTTTTTTATACAATAAACAGTATATTGCTGATTTTCGCACTACCGGGAATACAATTAACGCCGCTTTTTTAGTTGGCACTGGCGCTGAACTAACCGCAGTCGGTGTTGCCATACCGATATTCACAACCGAAAATTTTAAATTAGGGATAACGCCTAAAGTTGTTGATGTAAACAGTTTTGATTACCTGGAATTATTGATTGATTCAAGTGGCAATACTGGCATCGGCAATACTGCTTTAGGTGAGAAGCAGCATGGTACTTCATTTAATATCGATGTGGGTGCCGCTTATGATTTTAAAAATGGCTTTGTACTAGGGCTTGTAGCACGCAACCTGAAATCACAAGAGTTTACCACGGTATTAAATAGTAAAATTAAACTTGAACCGCAAACACGGGCAGGTATTGCCTATAATGGCGATTTATTTACAATTGCAGCCGATGCCGATTTAAATGAAAATGAACCAATCGCCTTTAGTGAAAAAACCCAATTAATAACACTGGGTGCTGAGTTAAATTTTTTGGACTGGATGGCAATTCGTATTGGCTATCAAAAAAATACAGCAAGTACTTTATCGGGTTCGATGAAATCAATTGGCCTGGGATTTACTCCGTTTGGCGTTGGTGTGGATATTGCGGCAATTGGTAATGAGCATGCTATCGGTGGTGCAGTACAATTGTCATTTACGTTTTAAATTATATTTACTATTTCAAGGTAGTGCTCTCGCATTAAATTTTTAGCTTGCGATTTTAGTTTTAAATAATGTTGGTTCGATAATGCCAGTGTATTCTGAATTTCAGTATCAGAAACGTTTGTGATAATTGCATCGAGTAATCGGAGTGATAAAATCCAGTGTCGTTTATTCTCATCGGAGGATGAATTGTTTTTTTGTGCAATGATGAGTTGCTGCTTAGCACTTTGAATTTGTTCTTTTAAGCCTTTTTGAAGATCAAATATTATTGCAGCTTTCTTATCTAAATTTATTGTTGTTAAATCGGATAGGGCGTTATTAGTGATAAGATCAACAGTGTTAGGATTGCTACGCCAGCTTAGCTCATTTCCTAATACGGGATTATTGTTATCGGGGTTTATTGGGAATTTATAAAACCCCCATTTTGTTCCCATCCAGCATTCTATTAATAAATTAT
>JBGMQW010000392.1:0-1811 GCA_048060815.1 Thiohalomonadales bacterium
AAATCTGGCTTAATTCTGAATGGCTTAATTTTTTCAACATAGAAACATACTTTCCTGAGTAAATATCGCTATTATTATTGTGTGATAGAGATGGTATTCAGTTGCATTATACTAAATTTAAGATCGCTGGAAAATAGCGCTTAGGTCTTTATATTTCAGATAATTGTAAGAAGTTAAATGTTATTCACTTTTTCGTAAAATACTCATGATTTTTCCAATATCATTTTTCCATTTTAATAAATATTTGTCTGCGCCCGGATATTGTTTGTTTGAAAATTGCATTGGATTTGCAGAGATCAGCAAGGTATCTTGCTGCTCGGCAAAGATGGCAATTTTCCAAGGTATGTATGGGATGAGGTGAGGGTATTTTTTACTGATTAATGCAATTTCTTTTTCCGTAGCAAAAAACACAATACGATATTTATCTGTAGCATAACCGTTCTTGGTTAAGCCGATATCAATACGTTGTACCCGGCTAACTGTATAACCAACATCACGTATGGTTTCCTGTAATTTGAGCATTGCTTCAGGAAAAGTTTGTTTTGTTCTGGCCATCATTAATTGTTCAGCCTGACTTGTTGTGATAAGAAGTAATAAACTCATACCAATGAAAAATTTTGTCAAATGATTATATTTCAAAATGTTGATTCCTCGACAATGTCAGTATAGATTTGGTTCAATTCTTCACATAGTTTATCCAGCTCTTCATTATTAAAAAAACGGCTCATGTATAACGGGTTAGTTGACATAACGGTGACTTTCCCATTTTCTTCAATTGCAGTAATTCGGCAGGGCAAAAATAAGCCAACACGCGGGTCGATGGCGAGAGCACGATTAAGAAAATTGAAGTTACAAAAATAAATCATGACTTGTTTTTTATTTTCTTTTCCTTTTTCCACCAGTCCCTGGTTTAGGTATTGTTCACGAATGATACGGAAGTTTTTTCCTACGACAGCACGCTTTATAATTGCAACGGTGTCTTTTAATGAATGTGGTGATTCAAAAGAGGCGACAGGATTAATTTCTTCTTTGGTTTTTTCCGTTGTTGTCTTTTTCTCAAAAGAGCGCACATAGGTTACAACATCATCAATATCTTTTTCTGACAAACCTTGTTTCAAAAAAGAAAGCATCGGTGTGCCTTCACGGCCATTCATTAATACGGTTTTAATCATTAAGTCAGGAGCAGCAGCCAGAAAGCCAGAATTATTTAATGCCGGTGCAATAATGGGGAGATCACGAGGGCGAGAAAAGGTCACACCAGTACCTTTGCCGCCTTCGCCTTTTGCACCATGACAAGCTGCACAACTTTGTTTGTAGATTTCCCCCCCGTGTTTGACGTTGCCGTTAATTTTTTTATTTGAGTATTTAAACGGTTTACCCGGCGCCCAGCCACGAATATATTTCACGATGGCTTTTACTTCATTGTCACTGAATTTGGTAAAGGCGGGCATAATACGACCTGGGCGTCCAAGACGAATGGTTTTTTCAAGGTAGTCATTGGTTACGCCATATTGAAAGTCAGGTAAAGCGAGTGGCACACCTACGCCACCGTTCCCGTTTGGGCCATGACAAGCGGAACAATGGTTTGTGTATAATTGCTCACCATTTGTTTTTGCCTGCAAGGACGAGCTGGCTAAAAGGAAAATGGCGCTAATGAAAAAATGGTATTTTAGTGGCAAAGTCATATCCTGTAATAGGGTGAATTGTATTTATCAGACTGTACTATAAAAGTAGACTAAAATAATAATATTGATGTATATCAACAAATGCTTATATAGGTTAAGCATTGGATGTTAAATGAAACCTTTTGC
>JBGMQW010000393.1:0-1803 GCA_048060815.1 Thiohalomonadales bacterium
AAAAGCAAAACGAATATTAGTCGTTGGTCCTGCATGGGTTGGTGATATGGTGATGGCGCAGAGCTTATTCATTACCTTAAAAAAACAAAATCCCGATGTGGAAATAGATGTTCTGGCACCGGATTGGTCTGTCGGATTAATTGCACGAATGCCTGAAGTATCAAATGCAATTAGTTTAGCGACGCAACATAAAAAACTTGATTTAAAACTACGTTATAACACGGGTCTTAATTTGAGACTTAAAAACTATGATCAGGCAATTATAACGCCTCGTTCGCTAAAATCTGCTTTAGTTCCTTTTTTTGCAAAAATTCCCGTTCGAACAGGCTATCGCGGAGAATACCGTTATGGTTTGATTAATGATATTAAATTACTGGATAAAAAGTTATTAACTCAAACAGTGCAGCGTTATGTATTTTTAGGAACGTCATCTGATACGAACATTCCAGAAATATTTTTTCCTAGACTTATTGTCAAACAATCAGAAATTAACAAATTATTAGTTGATTTGAAGTTAAATCTTGATAAACCAATTGTTGCTTTATTGCCCGGGGCAGAATACGGCCCTTCGAAGCAGTGGCCAATTAGTTATTATCAGGAACTGGCTAAAAATGTTACCGCTATGGGGTTTCAGGTTTGGGTGATGGGGTCTGAGAAAGATAAAAAATCAGGTGATGCTATAATAGTTGAAAACTGCAGTGACCACTTTAATTTGTGTGGCAAAACAACTTTGGTTAATGTTGTTGATTTATTATCATTAGCTAAATATGCGGTCACGAATGACTCGGGTTTAATGCACGTTGCCTGCGCAACCAACGTTAAAGTGATTGCACTATATGGCTCATCAAGTCCTGATTACACACCGCCATTACACAATGATGCAGTGGTATTGTATAAAAAGCTGGAATGCAGCCCCTGTTTTAAAAGAGATTGCCAGTTTAAGCATACAAATTGTTTAACAACGATAACGGTTGATGAAGTTTTAGAATATGTTAAGTAAATTTTTGTTACTTTATAAAAATCAAAATAATTTTGACAGAATTATTTATGTGTTCATTTTTCTGTTGCCAATTTTTTCGATTAGTGTGCGCCATTGGGCAAGTGGAATAGCGACATTATTATTTTTTTTATCGGTTTTATATTATTTCACCTATAAAAATAATTTTCGGACACTTGAAAAAGAAGAGAAGTATTATATTTATATTTTTTTATTCTATTTCTTAATATTTTTACTTTCATCAGTAGTTAATGGCTGGGGTAAACCGCAAACTCACATATTGGGAACAATGTTGCATTTCATATTCATTATCCCAATGTTATTTATGTTCCGAAATTTAAATTATTCATTATCCATTTTAATAGTGGGCAGTATTATTGCCTGTATCAGTAATATACTCTATTTGAATATTAGTGGTTCACTCGGAGTTTATAGTCACTTATTTTCGGGGCCAATGACGTTATTGTATTGTGTTTTTATTATTCCCGTTATTGTTTATTTTAGAATAAATACGTTACTGAAAATAATATTGGCCGCTATTCTGTTATTAAGTATTATAAGTATTTTTAATCTTGGGTCGCGAAGCGCATTTTTAGCTATTATTTTAATAATGGTGTTGTATTCTTTTGTCTATTTAAAAGGTAAAACCAGGATTGTTGCTGCAGTATTTATCATTATCTTAAGCGTGGCATCGTATTACGGTAATGATAATGTTAAATTGCGAATTGACAAAATCTCTCATGGTGTCACAGAATATTTTAATGAACCTAATCCTGAACAAGCAACTGAGAAATTTAATGAAATTC
>JBGMQW010000394.1:0-1794 GCA_048060815.1 Thiohalomonadales bacterium
TGTAGCTGATCAATAAGTGTTTGGGTAAAAATATCCTGCACTAGCCACTCAAAGCGACTAGGCTCAATAATCCACCTGGCATTCAAATTCATATTACCAATAGTAGAATCTTGTAGTTGATTGTTTTTATAATTAAATTTTGAAATGTTAGCGTTAAGATTGGCAACTAGTGTTGCAGAATTTTCAACTACATTTATTGTCCCTGTTAATGCATTAACCCATTCTTCTCCTGCCGGAATTGGAGCCAACAGAATGTTTTCATATCTAGCTAATGATAAATCAAACTGGTAATCTATCTTAACTGCCACTGCCTGAGAACAAGTAAGCATAAGAATAAAAAAATGAAAAAACTTAATGCTATGCCAGCCTTTATACATAACGTTGGAACCCCTAATTTATTTTTGTATTACGTATAAAGTGAACGTTTAATTTTAAAATAGAAATATGTATTTATTTTATTTTGTTTTTGTTATGCATTCCCAATTTTGGAACTGCTGGTTTATCTGCAAATATAATACCCAATAATTTTTCAGCCCCAATTGCTTCAACGGCTTGTAATATTTTGCTTTTAGTTGCTTTCCCATAAGGTACAACTAGCAAAACATAATCACATAGCTCAACCAATATGCGAGTATCGGCAGACTCAACAATGGGAGCGGCATCAATAAACAGGTATCGATCCATGTATCGTTTTAAAAGAGTAGACATTAAGTCTCTCATTTTTAACGAAGTGAAATATTCTGTTATTACCTCACGTGAAGTACCGGCAGGAATAATTCTTAATCTTTTTATTCCGCTTTCCTGCAATATTGAATCAAGAGAAATATTACTATTTTCAAGATAATCAGTTAACCCTACCATTTCAGGCATATTTAATTTTTCATGAAGTTGCGGGTTATTTAAATTACAATCGATTAACAATGATGTTTTACTCTCGTCAAACGAAAAAGCTGCAGCTAAATTGACAGCAGTCATTGTGCTATAATATCCTGAAACACAAGATGTCAACATTACACTCATATTTCGTCCCTGACTTTTTTGTATTAATTTTGTCCTAAGATCACGATAAGTATCTGCAATTTTTTTATCAGGCATGTCTGAAAAAATAACTTTTAATTCAGAAAGCTCCTTATTTACAAGCAATTCATTGTTATTCATCAGAGCTATTTGTTTTACTGATGAAGTATGATTTACAATGGTCGCTACATTTGCACGTGCGGCAACCAGATCTTTTTCATTAGAGTTATCAGCTGTTTCGTTAGCACTAACTACCGATAGCCCTTTGCTTCTCGCAATTTTTATCTTATTTAAGGCATCTTCAATCTTGCTCATTAGAACTTACCCGTAAATTTTAACCATGAGACATACACATATATTAATAATACGAGCGCCATGCCAGCCGCAAATAGAATAAAGTCCCGTTTCATCCCATCTAATTCACTGTAACTAGTGATTTTTCTAAACTCAGCTAATACGGGTAATCCCATCTCAATTGCTAGAATCTGAGAAAATCGAACTCTCGGATCTATTTGCAATAACAACATAATTCCAGCAATAGGTATCAACAACCCTAAAAACAAACCGGCAATTGCAAAATGTAAAAACCTTAACCCTGTTGGAATTAATGGCAGTTTTGCTGGTTCCTGAATCTCAAACGTCAAACCTGAACGTTCTTCATCAAGGCTTTTAGAAACACGTGCATTTTCACGACGTCGTAGAAGATCCTGATAGATACCTTGATTAACTTCATAATTTCTTGTCAATTGCGCTAAGGTCGCTTCCCCACCATGAATA
>JBGMQW010000395.1:0-1785 GCA_048060815.1 Thiohalomonadales bacterium
CATCGTAATCAATAAATTGGACAGTTACAGTACTTTTATTCGGTGTAGATGAGCCGCCATCGAAAGGATTATTAGAAGCACCGACCACTGCAACAACATCTTTTATGTTCCGGTCTCCAATTTCTACTAATTTTTTTTCTATCTCTTCAACAATCCTGTTTGACATTTCTAAACTCGTACCGCTTGGTGCTTCAACAGAAATAAAAATGCTTGGTGGTTGTGTTTTAGGAAAGAACTCTATCCCATGACCAAATAATCCGTAAACCTGTGTGATGCTGAACAACATCAGAATAGTTCCCCATAATACTCTTAGCTTATTGTTTGTGAACAAAAATAATATTCCTATTCCTAAACCAATACTAATTACTACAGAAACAGCACCCGGTAGTAAATTTGTAAGCCCTCCAACAAAAATAAAGAAGAGTAAAATAGAAAGTACACCGAACTTATTTCTATTGTTCACTCGTTGATCAGCACTTCTGGGAGGTCCCAAAGCAGTGAGCAACAATTTTTTATAATATCTTAGTACAGCAGGTAAAAATATATATACAAAAAAGTGTGTGGTTTTATTAAGAGGGTGAAGAATTTTTTGAATCATAGTTTCCGGTTTATCATCAGGACTTTCCAATTTCATAAAAACCGAAGCAAACACAGGATTAATAACCAACGCTACAAATAATGACGATAGCAGTGTAATTACAAGCACAAGAGGAATGTAAAACATAAAATCGCCTACAACACCCGGCCAAAACATCAAGGGTGAAAAAGCTGCTACGGTTGTCATAGTTGAAGTGAAAACGGGCCATGCAACTTCAGCAGTGCCTAATTTGGCTGCATCTTTTAGTGAGTTTCCCTCTTCGAGAAATTTGTAAATATTTTCGATTATAACAATTGCATTATCTACCAGCATACCTAATGCAAGAATAAGTGCAAACAACACAACCATGTTCATCGTAACATTTAGTGCC
This sequence comes from Thiohalomonadales bacterium, assembly GCA_048060815.1. Taxonomy (GTDB): domain Bacteria; phylum Pseudomonadota; class Gammaproteobacteria; order UBA6429; family Thiohalophilaceae; genus CAYQUC01. Next base: position 969 of record JBGMQW010000395.1, read on the forward strand.
TGTAAGATAAAAAATGACATCAGCATACTTAACGGAACAGCAACTGCAACGAAGACAGCATTTCTAATTCCGAGGAAAAAGAACAGTACTACAATAACAAGCAGCAACCCGGAAAAGATATTATTTTCCAATTCGCGCACCATTCTCTTTATATTTTTTGATTCATCTATTGTAATGTGTAAATTTAGTTCGGATGGTAGTTCCCTCTCTTTTTGAGCCAATATTTCTTTAACCTGATCAGCAATATCAATAATATTTTTTCCAACTTTTTTTGATATTTCCATAGACACAGCATTTTCACCGTTCAGTCGTGCATAGGTTTTTCTATCTTTAAAACCATAGCTAACATCTGCAATGTTTTTAACGTAAACAGGAGCACCGTCTTTAAGCTTAACAATTATATCCTTAATTAAATACGGCTCGATAAACTCCCCTGGGACCCTAACCATAAAACTCGAATTATTAACATCAATTGTACCACCGGGGATAGTTTTGTTTTCATTAATTATCGATTCAATAATATCTTTAAAACGAATGTTATAATGATTTAGTTTGTTGATATCAACATCAACTTTAACTTCTCTTTCAATTCCACCCTCAATTTTTATATCGAGAATACCATCAATCTTCTCTATATCATCTTTAAGATCTTCAGCAAGGTCTTTTAATTTTAATAAACTATAGGGACCTGAAATATTAATAGTGAGAATTGGGAATTCGGAAAAATTTATTTCTATAATTTCCGGTTTTTCAACATCAGTAGGCAGTTCAGGCTCGGCTTTGTTTACTTTATCCCGTACTTTCTGAATTGCTTCAT
>JBGMQW010000396.1:0-1777 GCA_048060815.1 Thiohalomonadales bacterium
CTATAATAAAACTAGTATATTATACATAATAGAAGCAACAATACAGATGCACCCATCGGCTACGAATAGAAAATCTGAGAGAGATGTATTTTACACATTAATTTTATGTCAATTAAAATTGTTCTAATTATTATCTTTAACACAGTATTGGTGCTGGGTTGCAGTAATTCTGGTTCTTCATCTAACAAGGATCCTGTATCGATTAAACCTGATAAACCAGTAAATGTAGTTGCTACATATCAGGGTAATAAAGCGTTGGTTAGTTGGGAATTACCAATTACTTCAGATAATAGTAATGCAGTGAAATATTATCTGGTAGAACGATCGATATTAAACCAAAATAATTTTATTAAATTAAGTGCACAGCTACCTGCAACACAATTGAATTATACCGACCCGATGGTTTCACGAAAGTACGGGGATAGTTTTGAGTATCGTGTAACTGCGGGTAATAAAAAAGGCGTTAGCACCTCCGGATTGAGCCTCCCTGTAACGCCCGGAAGTAGTCTTAATATAAGTCATGTTGCGTCAAATTATCTAACGTCAAGTTATGCCGGGGATAAATCCAATTTTGGTTTTAAGCTTGCATTCAGTGCTGATGGTAAGACCGCAGCAGTGGCAATTAAAAGCAGAACTTTTGTAAATGGACGAAAAGTGGGTGCTTCGGTAGAAATTTTTAAACGTGGTGTTGTAAATGACTGGAGTGCATTCTCTGTTGCAGTAATCCATCGACCCGGAATTATGACAATGTTTGCATTGAGTCCTGACGGTAAAACACTGGCATTAAGTGAAAATTCTCCCAGTAGTGGTACAAATATTGCTGCTGGTGCAGTCGAACTATTTACCCAAAATAGTAGCGGTCTATGGGATCTGGTTCAAACCACCACACTCGTGTCACCTGCACCGGGAAAATTTTATCAATTTGGATCGACTTTAGTATTTAGTCCAGACAGTAAATCACTTGCGGTGTCGGAAGCAGGGACCAGTATTGTGAGAGTGTATAACAAGGTGAATGGTAGTTGGGGAATGCAACCGGGTAGTGTATTAAATAATACGGCTAATACTGCTGGTCTTAGACCGTCGATAGCATTTAGTCCCAGTGGTAACATCTTGGCAATTGGTGATCCAGGCATTACTGTTAATTCCTTGTTAAATGCAGGAGCGGTGCAATTATTTTCTAAAAAAACGGATGGCAGCTGGAATACAGTCGCCTCAACGAGTTTTAATTCAAAACAACCGGGTAAAGGTTTCTTGTTTGGACAGTCTATCGCATTGAGTGCAGATGGTAATACAATCGCGATTAGTGAAGAAAGTAGTCAAGTTTTGCTAGATAACACGGCAACCTATCAAGGTGGTAATGTACAATTATTCACTAAAGATAGTTTAAATAAATGGAAGGCTGTTCCGGATACTATTTTTGTATCATCGGCATCTCTAAGGACTTCCTTTGGTATGGACTTCACTTTTAATCGCACCGGAACGATGTTGGCAATTAGTGAAGGCCGCGGAGTAATCTACACTAATGGAAAGAACAATGAAAAATCAGGAGCAGTTTTGGTGTTTAAAAAAGATACTTCAGGTGTCTGGCTGGAACGTCCTGTTGCTGTATTGGGATCGCTTGCACCATCATTTATTGGTGAGTTTGGTAGTTCGGTAGTATTTAACCCTGGTGACGATACTTTATTTGTTGGTGAACCTACTGGTTTTACGAAAAAGGGCGCGATCCTTGAGACCGGTTATATCAATATTTATGATAGTCGATTATTTAAGTAAATAA
>JBGMQW010000397.1:0-1744 GCA_048060815.1 Thiohalomonadales bacterium
ACCGATCACTCTATATTGTCAGTCAGCGCATCGGGCGGCACAAAGTTACTTTACCTTACGTCAATTAGGCTTTGAAAACGTAAAAGTTTATGATGGTTCCATGTCTGAATACAGTAAAGTTAAGTCGGCGCCTTTAACTCTGGGACTTATACCTTAACCTTCTAGTTAGCTGGCACAGTCCTTGACTGTGCCCATGCTCTTAATGCAGAAATTTGTTTATCCATCACTATCGATAGTGGTTTTGTGTTATTAATCGCCTTTATAATATCCGTTGTTTTTAACGTTGCAGCGGTCATCGCATAAAGAGAAGAAACAAGGGCTTGCTCTATTTCTGCCCCGGAAAACCCCTGACTTACCTGTGCTAACTCTTTAAGATTAAAGTCTGCAATTTCAAGATCACGTTTTCGTAAATGAATTGAAAAAATATTTTCACGTGTTTTTCCATCAGGCAAATCAACAAAAAATATTTCATCCATTCGTCCTTTACGAATAAGTTCCGGTGGTAATGACTGAATATCATTCGCTGTTGCCACTAGAAATACATGTTTTTTATTTTCTGCTAACCAGGTTAAAAAAGTTCCTAATAATCTTTTTGATGTACCACCATCCGAATCACTACTACTAAAACCTTTTTCCATTTCATCAATCCATAAAACACAAGGCGCCATTGTTTCTGCGGCTTTTAATGATTGTCTAAGATTTTTTTCTGATTCACCGTGATACTTGTTATATAAAGCTGCAAAATCTAGTCGTAACAAAGGCAAACCCCACACACCAGCAATAGATTTTGCTGCTAAACTCTTGCCGCAACCCTGAACACCCAGTAACAACACACCTTTTGGCCGATCATGCTGTTGTGAATCATTAAATGCGTTACGCCGCTGCTCTAGCCATTTTTTTAAATTGGCAAAGCCGCCAACAGCAGAAAATTTTTCAGTCTCATATTCAAAATGTAATATTCCATCCTGGTTGAGTAATTGATATTTAGCCTGCATAACCTCTGGTAAATCGGACTCATTGATTGCGCCATCATCATAAATAGCACCTCGCGCCAAACGCTTGACCTCTGAGCGGCTCAAACCATTTAGATTTTTTATTAACGCATCAAGATTTTTACGGTTCGATTTAACTTTTTTACCATTCTTGTTGGCCCATTTCTTTGCTTCCTCCTTAACAATTTTTTCGATTTCTTCTGAAGAGGGTAATGTTAATTCAAAGTTGGCGGTCACACTGCGCAGCTCATCTGGCAACTTACAATCCACCCCAAGAAAAATTAATGTTTTAGCAATACTTTCAAACTGGAAAACGATATCTTTTATTAATCGCACATGTACCGGATCCTTAAGGTGATGCTGAAAATCAATTAAGATAAAGACCCCGGGCAGGTTTTGTTTTTTGATATTTAATAGCACTTCAGCAGGCTCAATACTCTCTGCATCTGCTTCTATTGCAAACATTAAACTAGTTAAGCCCTCGGTTATTTTCCATTGATAAAAACCCCTATTAACTAAAGGTCTAATGGATTTTAATAGCTCAAGGGCACGCTTTTCTTCTCTAGTTTTAATTGAAATTAAAGGCGTCTGTGAATTGATAATTACCGCAATGTCGTGCCGGTCATTCATTTTATTTCTTCTTCTATGTGCTTGTTTACATCAGCATAACATGAACTTATGCTGACAATTGCACTATAATTTATTATGTCATTGATTTTTATGCAAAAAAAAACCTTCCTCAGCGCTCAACG
>JBGMQW010000398.1:0-1742 GCA_048060815.1 Thiohalomonadales bacterium
CAAATATCGATGATGATGATGAGTTAGAGATAGTTGTTGCTGGTCAACTTAAGCGGGATGGTTTATTTATACATGCTTTTAATTTAGATGGTAGTGAAGTTATTTCAGATGAATATCCAAAACCAATGACTTCAAGTGGATTACTTAATAATAGTTTTGCGCTCGCAGATATTGATAACGATGGTTTGATGGAACTGGCTACAATAGCAGAGAATGGTGGTGTTTATGCATGGGATACAACTGTATCATCTAGTACCAATGCACCTTGGTCAATGAAAATGAACAATAATGCTCAAACAAGACGAGCTGTTAATACACAACAATTTAGTAATGATTCATTCGAAATAATTCCTGCTGAACGAACAGTGAAAAAAAATCAATATTTTACAATTAAATATTCAGTTAGAAATGATTTTGAAGAAAATATTAATAAATTTGAGTTTGAGTATAAATTTGATGTTGACCAACTAGAGATTATTTCGATTAAAACGTCGAATAATTCAGTATCAGAGTATAATAATCTTGAAGGTGATTTTAAAATTAATGCACTAAAAATTGCTCCTGGGGAAATTATTTCAAGTACAATACGAATAAAAGCAAAAGCAATTGGTGAAACAAAAATTTCACCAGATGAAATAAAACTCACTATTGATGGTGATTCTAAGAGTATTTCAGGAAATGATATTGAAGTAACGGTATTGCAATAAAAGCATAGATTTTGAAAATATTGAGTATAAAAATATACCAACAAGCAACTGGGCTTGTTGGTATTTTAATATAATTTCACAATTTGATTTATTATTTTATCAATATGATTATTTAACACCGTACAGTGGTTGTACAAATTCCGTATTTGGCCACATAGCTGTTTTAGAAGTATCGGTAATATCATTTCGTGGTATTACGGTTGATAAATTACCAGCCTCCAGTTGATCTATGAAGAAGTCACTAGCTGCATAACCACCTCCAAGAGGGCCTTGGCGTCCACCACTACCCGGGGTTTGTATTTTAGTGACAGTTCCAAATCCTGGATAACTGCATACCGTATTTGCAAGATCAAACGGTCGACCACAACCTGCAATGTTGATCATCTTAGTAGAATAAACGTCAGGATTGCTAGTGTAGTAGGTCTCACCTGTTTGACTATTAGTAATTGATAAAACCCGATTACCACTGACTTGTGTTAAGTCTACTTCGATCTTTAACCCTGAAAAGCCAAACATCCAGCCACCAGCTTGATCAAAAATTGTTGGTGAATACACTTCATTGAGATTTAATTCAATGACGGTTTTAATATTTTGAGCTGATGTAGTGCTGGTAACCAGAAAGTAGGGCGAGTTTATAAAACGATAAACATCTTCATACGTTATTTTACCTTTTAACAATGCCGGATTGTTACTGTTTTCTACCTGCCAGTAGGGTGTTGCCGGGCTTGCTGGTATTACATTACTATCAAATCGAAAGCCAGGAGTCATAGCAATATCAACTGGTGTAGGTGAAAAATTTCGTAATAGATCGGAATAGGCATTATTAAAACTATTTTCTAATGAATTTTTTCTGTCCAAAGCGATAGATACATCTATATCTACTTTTGTAGCTTTATTTTTAATAATGTCGGTAATTGGATGTTTAAGTGTTTGTGAAAAAATGATATTCCGTTGACCACCACCGACAGGAGCCGCATTAGGAATACTAATCGGATTCGTTGGTGTAATGGTGGTTGCTGTGTATTTGTCCCGTAC
>JBGMQW010000399.1:0-1741 GCA_048060815.1 Thiohalomonadales bacterium
TTCAGCCAGATTTAGTGTATTTAAAAATTATTTATTACAAAATATTTTTACAGCTAATGGATGTATCATTAGGCATATTCAGCAAATCAAACACGATACGAGCAACTGCAGATGCTTTCGCAGGGTCAGATAATAACTGTGTCATTTGATTTTAATGAGCCTCGCTACTGTCCATGACGGCATCATCAATTACACTGTTGTCGTAATCAACAATTTGCGACATAAACTCATAAAATCGTACAAAAGTACCTAAATCCTTTTTAAATATTTCAAGTGCATCTTTTTCTTCTTTGTAGTCATTACCAAATTAGACACCCATAAATTATAGTTGACATCTCCACACATAACTTCGTATTCTTGATATAACTAAAAACAAACCCGCTGAATGGAAATCGCCGATCCGACTACTGACTTAAATGGCATTTCAAAAGGCTCACACAAAAACAACCAATTATCCGACTCAATACCCAATCGATTTAATATAGGTTGTAGGGTTGCGGTAATAGTCCCTTTTTTCTTTTTACGAATTTGTCGTCCAGAGCATTCCTCCAATTCAATGTAATCAGTTAACTTCATTTGAATCCCCTGTGGATTGTTAAGATAAAATTACTTGCTTATCTAAAAGAAGGGAAAGGACAAGTTAAATCTGTAAATAGGCAATAAATTCTATTTCAAATGTTTATGAAAAGAAAACTTAAAAAATAATGTTGCCAACTATAATCTATGGGTATAAAAAGTGGATGCCCTATTTAAAATCCAAAACTTATCCCAATCTGGATAAAAACTGTAGCTTTTGTCTGTTTGCGACATACAGTGACATGGGGAAAAAAGCTATGCACTTGATTATTAAGGTGTATATCGACCTACACTAAAAAACTGAAAATCCTCGTGTGGGTGGTTCGATTCCACCTCTGGTAACCATACTAATACCACCTGATTTCAAAAATAATGTCCTCTGAACCATAACTTCACTATTTGACAGGGTTATACCTAATTTTTTAGATTATGATTAAAATATCGGCTAATCGCCAAGTAGAGTCATTCATGTTGGTCCGCTTTATAGCAGTAAATTGGTGACATGGAAATCGGCTGTGTGCCAAACTGTTGAATACTACTTGTACCAAAGAACAATAGACAATGTTGCAATATGCTGTATGATAAATTTCTCAACTCACAGCAATTCTGCACGATGTTCAGTTTGTGCCAATTGCAGAATGCCAACAAGCTACATTACTTGATATATCGGCATGTATTATGGGATAGGATTGTATGGCTAAATCATCACTTAAACTGATAGTCTGTCCCCACAAAATCTACAACCTGACAACAAACTAAATTGAACACAACTACCGAACATAGCGTTCTCCTTGTTGACCTAAACAACTTTGCTCGTTATCCAACACTGTCTATCGGCTATTTAGCTGCTATCTTGCGCGAAGCTTCGTTTCAAGTTAGTGTTTTTTCGCCATTGATGGTTGGCGTTCACGGCACGACGCGCGAAGTGAAACCAACTCGCTTAAGTTTATTTGGAAAAAAATTAAATCATCTAGCTGCGACATCTAAAATCTCATGGATACGCTCCTTTCGTAATAAAACATCAAAACGCCATCTTTCGGAGATCACAAAGCAGCATCGTTTTGTTATCGAAGGGTTTAAAAAGCACTTGCTAGTTACAAGGCCACAGGTTGTAGTGATTTCAACTTATTTAATGTACAAAGACTTGTGCGCTGAAATTTGCGCC
>JBGMQW010000400.1:0-1739 GCA_048060815.1 Thiohalomonadales bacterium
TAACATTAGAGATTGTAAATGTTTTACCACTGCCTGTTACACCAAGAAGGGTTTGAAATTTATCGCCTTGTTTTAATCCATCAACAAGTTGTTTTATCGCTTGTGGCTGATCACCGGAAGGATTATAGCTCGAAAATAATTCGAATTTGTTCATAAGTATTAATTAAGTAAAACTGCATGAGCATGAAAAGATTCTTTATTAAGATGTCCTCTAAGCACCACAGTTTGGGCAGATTCAATTCCGGGAGGGATTTTGTCGGCTTGAACTAATACCACCCTGCCTATTCTATCGGAGACATAAAATACATTGTTGTTTATCCCTCTATCCTGAAGCACCAGTACTTTAATATCTTTAACGGCACTATTATTTGTATCAAAATCCGCGAAGGAACCAAGTCCGTCATCTGAAGAAAAATATACTAAGTAAACAAGGGCAATTACAGCAATTATAAGTAAAGGTAAAATTAGTTTTTGCAATGATTTCATTTTTTGTATCGGTTTATTATTGAATAACAAATTTAGTAATTTTTAAGGGTAGTAAAAATGGAATTTCAGCAGCATAAATAGAATAGATTATGAATAATCAAAAAGTATGGATTATAATAGCGGGCTTTATTGGTTTTACGGGTGTTGCGTTGGGAGCTTTTGGTGCACATAGATTGAGTGATCAACTCTCTTCAGAAATGCTGAGTATTTATAAAACCGGTGTGCTGTATCATTTAATTCACGCAGTTGCTATTCTTGCCATTGCATTTTATGGTAACAAGTTACTTTATAAATCTGCGTTGATGTTTGTTATAGGAATAATATTATTCTCTTTCTCACTGTATGTATATGCTCAGTCAGCTAACAAGTTGTTTGCGATGATCACGCCGATTGGAGGTATTTTCCTTTTAATTGGCTGGGCTTTAATAATTTTTGAGGGAATCAGAATGAAAAGTACTAATTAAAGTTTTTTAAAGTCCGGTGCACATAGAATAAGATAATTAATGTTGTTATTAACTCACCTTACGCAAAGCGATTTATTATTATCATACAATCATTTTTTGTTGAACAAATACCTCACTGTCATTCAGAATGAATCTTGTTAAATGATTTGTTAATCAGAATATTTGTTTATTCTGTAAGTATAAAAAGATTCCTGCGGAATGACAGTTGCGTAATGTGAATTATTAATTTATTTAACCGCTCTAAGTTTAAAATAAACTTCTTCGGGGGAAAATAAGCCCGCAAAAAATCGTTCATAAATAACGGGTTCTATGTTAACGATAAAATCCATCCATTTTAATGCAGCAAAATGTGATGTGATAAACTTCTTTTCAATAACTTCAAACTGTGCTTTGCCTTCATAGTTAGTACGATGATTGAGTTTCCATTTTTCATAAAACTTTAACTTGCGGTTACCGATATACTCATAATTATCGAAGGTGCGAATGGAGTATGGAATTTTATGGTCCGGCTCACCAAAGTATTTTGTGTTGAGGAAAAATGGAGCGTAAACAATTAGTAAACCATCTGGCTTAATTATCCTGTATAGTTCAGTTATATAGTTATGAAAATTATTTAAATGCTCTAAAATGTGTGAAGCAAAAACTTCATCGAAAGTATTATCATCAAACGGATATGGAAATTTATTCAAATCGTGAATTTGATTTCCACCGTAATCAACAACATCAATATTAACATATCCCTCCCTAATGTCTTTACCACAGCCGAGATTTAGTTTCATCAAAAAATTT
>JBGMQW010000401.1:0-1730 GCA_048060815.1 Thiohalomonadales bacterium
TCAATACATTAATACTCCAAACTTTTTAGTTACATTAACCATCGGCGGATTGACCACGCAACAAGAAGTGCCACAACAAATCCCAGCACTAAGAACACTAACTTTGCATCAAAAATAAATGAAACCTCAAGAGCCAACAAAACAAGAAACGTGAACACTAAAAAAGCTTTGGACTGATTTTGTGAGAACGGTATATTTATTGTAAACATCAGCCACCCCGCGATCATATGCGGCGTAAAAAAAGCAAGCCATATCGGAAAATAAAATACTAGCGCTGTTTTTATATCTTTCGAAAACTTCGGATCTCCAAGTCCGAGCACCATGATGTTGAACATCATCAAACCGCCAGTACCAGCAATAAATAACAAGAAGAACCATAATATTCGAGTCATTACTTGTTTCCCATTTTTATAAACCAGGATTAAAACCAGGTGGATTAAAACCGGCTGGCAATCTTCCCCCCTGCACTATTGGGTTATTTTTTTTCTTCAATATTTTTTATTTGCGTCTGAGCCCACTGACCTGTATCCCAGATAACGTACCCAAACATCGCAAACATTAAAATAATGCTCAACACCCATATCTGAAAACGTTTCCTGAAAGCAAGAAAAGAAGGAATATCTTCAGAGCGTATGCCTTTTATCCAATTAGAAGAGAACGATACCTGCACTCTTAGAATCGTCAATGCTGAGTATTGTTTTAATATCGCCTTATCTGGTCTGGCGTTATTAACCCAGAAAATGAGAAACACCTCAAATACAACTATCGAAATAATGACCAGCTCTAACATATCAGTTAAGCCATATCATTTTTCTAACAACTCTTGTTATGGAATCGGACTCAAGCCAGCAGCTGTACATAGAAGAGCAAACGCACCACCTCTAACGAGTAAATCCCCTTGGGCACTAACATAATCACTCAATCGTTTTATAGCTTATTGTCTTAGTTTATTGATAGCTTCATTAAGATAATCTGGCCGTTCCTTCAATGGGCACACACTTTCTAGCCTCTCTATTTGTTCGTTGATAGAATCCACTTCGTCCCGAAGCTCCTGTATCTTCTGAAGTGTTGAATAAGCGTCGTACGCTGCATATGCGACGCATGCCGTAGCCGCAATTGGCCCTTGCCCATAGAGATCAATAAATCGTAACGGATTTCCACCCACATACCCATAAGTATTCAAGCCACCGCTGAGTCCTATCGGATCACTGGTCAAGTACCTGCCGGTACTCGGATCGTAATACCGGAAGTAGTTGTAATGCAGCTCGGTCTCCTGATCATAATACTGGCCCGGGAAACAAACATTCGGCCAATTACTTTTGGAGGCCCTTTGGTTGCTTTTTGAGCGTGATCAAAAACACAATGCATAAACTAGAAATGCCGAACATGAATATCATAAATATTGTATTAGGTAATATTTTATCATCTTCAATGAAGATTTCACTAAACGTAATTACAAACCAATACACACTACATATCCACATATAGACATTAATATTATGATCTCTAAATAATGCTAGCGCTCCAAAAATACTAACAATTAATGGGAAGGCAACATAACCGTAAAAAAGCAAATTCCCGGTCGTTAAAATAAATGAATTCCCGGGCGGCCATACCATATAGATTCCTGATGATATGTACACCAAGAGAAAAAGGACTAAATATATCTTTTTGGGTGTAAAGGGGACGGAGGGATTATTTATTAACCAGCCAAAATAATTGATCATTAT
>JBGMQW010000402.1:0-1725 GCA_048060815.1 Thiohalomonadales bacterium
ACAAGAACATCAAAGCGACCCACTTAAGAATGGGCCTTCTTATACAGTGTAGGTACGTTACGTGAAAAGTATCTTTATTAAGCATTGCGACCTGTCGTGGCTGCCTTATGTAAATCGTTACGTACCCAGGTACACCATATAAAATCAACTATTTGTGTCACACCCTCATCTTTATATGTGTCTAACTAAGAGTCAGATAAATAGACATAACTTACATACTATGAGGAAAAAGAATGAGAATACATACTGCCGTTGGTCAATATATGGCGTCTCCAGAAACATTATTTAATTTGTTAAGCAAAGAGGAAAACTTACCTAAATGGGCAACAAAGTTTTGTGCCTCTATCGAAAAACGTCATGATGATTACATCATGACCACTACAAATGGGCAGGAATTGTTATTTAAAATTGAGAGTAATGCTAAGACGGGTACCATTGATATGGCGGCTGGCCCAAACAAAGAAATGATGTGGGGCGGCCCTCACAGAGTCGCCAGTGATAACATGGGGGGCAGTTTGTTTATTTTTACCCACATTCAAGCCCCAGGACAACCTGATGAAGAATTTGAAGCAGGCTGTAATGGGCTTGCAGAAGAATTTGAAGTTATTCGTTCGTTGGTAGAATAGCACTAAAAGCGTTGCTCTCAAGGGAGGGCAATGCTACATGCCTGGAGGTTATATGAATTTAGAAAAACTAGTCCATCAAGCAATTGGCGGTGATAAATCAGCTTTGGAGGGCGTGATAGCCTCTGTCCAGGATGATTTATATTATTTAGCCTTGAGAATGCTGGCTAACCCTGATGATGCAAGAGATGCAACACAAGAAATATTAATTAAAATCATTACAAAATTATCAACTTTTAAGTTTCAAAGTCAATTTAAAACATGGACTTATAGAATTGCTTCTAACTACTTAATATCTGAAAAGAAAATACTCAGTAAAGATCCCGGATTAACATTTGATATTTATAAAGCTGACCTGGAAAATGATTTGCAAGATCCTGCAGAATTAAAGGATCTCCCTGAATATCCTATTATGCTTAATGAATTACGTATATCCTGTACTATTGCAATGCTTCTTTGTTTAAATTCATCTCATCGAATGGCTTACATACTTGGGGATATATACGAGTTAGAACATCAAGAAGCCAGTGAAATTCTTGCTATAACAAAAGATAATTATAGAAAGCAGCTATCGAGAGCAAGAAAAAAAGTAATCAGTTTTACTGCTAACAATTGCGGATTAGTAAGTGATTGTGCAAAATGCAGTTGTGAAAAAAAAATAACAGGGGCAATTAGCCGGCAACGAGTCCAATCTAAACATATTCGTTTTGCTAATAAAAATATCGAGCCGTATTTAGAGATAAAAAAGATCATTCGAGAAACACAAAATAATCTCAGAGCGTTAACGCTACAGAAATCAATTACTCGCTATAAATGCCCAATAAAACTTGGTGATATGATTGAATCATTAGTTGTTGAGGGCATTTCAGTGGAGTATAAAAACAGCTAACAAATAGCTGCACCGGACAATTCAAAGCGGCACTTATTTTGCTAAAAAAACACCAAAAACGTGCCACTTTAAATTGCAGGTGAGCAAGACGTTATATTTTTACAAGTTAGGCCAGGTGGTAGCATTTAGCCAACCACCCGGAAGGGTTTTAGTTTCGGCCGGCGATTACACCACCATCAACATCCCAAATGGCACCCGTTACCCAACTCGATT
>JBGMQW010000403.1:0-1723 GCA_048060815.1 Thiohalomonadales bacterium
GCCGGAAATAGGAATCGAACCTACGACCTTCGCGTTACGAGTGCGCTGCTCTACCAACTGAGCTATTCCGGCTTTATAAAAATATTTTTATTTTCAACTAGTTATATTACTTTGTGATTTCCATTATAACTAATACGGCATTTGTATGGTAATAAAATCAAACTCTATTTTAATATTCTATTTTATATCAGTATTTAATCATTAATTTTCCTGACTAATCTACTGGCATACTCCATTCTAATCTCTTACACACATTACGATGAAAAATAGTTTCGTATTTATGCTCACATATTCATGAATTCCGATTATAAATTAACATCGCTATAATTTCATGAAAAACGATTATTATCCAAAAATTTTGATTCATAGCCATGTAGTGCCAGAAAGCAAATAGTCTAGCTCAGTGCAAACAACACTTCTTGTATTTTTTACCACTACCACAAGGACAAAGCTCATTACGGCCGGTTTTATGCTCTTTTATGTAGGGTTGAGGTAATTCATGTTGAAATTCATTTTCATATTCGCTTCCGTGTTCATTTAAGGCTGTTTGAATACTTCGGCCCATATGTAGGTAACTCATTAAAGCATTAGCAAATGTGTCTTGCATGACAGTTGCGAATTGCTCCAGTGTTTGATCGCTGGATTGCTCAATTTCGGTGTAATAAGCATCAGCCAAACTCTGACTTGAAAAAAAGCTTAGCACCATCATTGTGCTTCCCAATTCCTCACTCAATTCATCGGGTATATAATGATCCCAGATTTCATGTAACCAATCATGTCCTAATAGAAACCCGTATGACCATTGTCCAACAATCGTTGTCTTTCCAATATTTTCGAGTGCGGGTAAGGTAAATGTAATTTCATCAAGTAAAGTGATCTCGCCTGTTTGTACTTGATTATTTATGATGTTGTTCAAATCGATTAAAGCTTGCATCACTGATAGTGCCTCTTCATCATTGGCATAATCGGCTTCGTGCTCATTGAAAATCAGAGGTAACCATTCCGAGGGTTTTACCAATTCTGGAGAACACGCTATCGTAAACAAAAAGCCTTGTACTTCATAAAACGTTAATGTTCCTTCCGGGCGTTGTGGCGAGGCAAGAAATGGAGTGAGAATTGGGCTAATGTGTGAGAGCATGCTGCTAGTTTACCATTTAGTGTAATTGCTGAGTATTAATTACTGCTAATAGCACTAAACAAATGTATTTTATATTACAATGAATTGTTAAATAATTGAATTTAGTAGAAATACCCTTGTTGAATTCAGAGTAGTATTTAATTACTATTAGTAAAGACTACTTTACTTGCAAGAAAATGCTAAAAGAAAAATGTCCTAATTGTAATCAAAAACACTTATGAAAAACGGCGTTTTCGAGAAGAAAATAAAATTCGAAATAATGATATCGACACTGATATTTTCTGAGAATAAGTAAACAATACATTATGGTTAGCATCGTTAATAAAGATAAAACCTATACGATACATTATAGTATTAAGGATCGACACGGCACTATATTAGAAAAATCACCTGATGATACTCCATTAACATTTACACCAGGTGATGGCAGTGTTTTAGCCGTTATTGAACAAGCTGTCATTAATGCAGGTGATATTAAAAAAATTAATTTAACGGTATTACCAAAAGAAGCTTTTGGTGAATTTGATCCGTTTTTAATTTTTCAAGTAAAGCGGCGTGCTTTTCAATCCAATGAACCATTAAAAT
>JBGMQW010000404.1:0-1718 GCA_048060815.1 Thiohalomonadales bacterium
CTTAAAATAATCCACACAAAAATTTTTAAAAATTTGAATTAATGCTGAATTATAGCGATTTGCAGTATAAACAATTGAAAGTTTTAGTTTTTTGGTTTTCGCTAAATTATAAGCATTAAATTGCCAGTCAGGTAAAACGCGAATTAATTTACCTTGTTGAATTTCTTTGGCGCAATTAATTGATGGTAACTCCCCTATTCCCATGTCTTTTTCAATTGCCAGTTGAATCGCGGCGTAATGATTCAATGATAGTGATTCGTTGATATCAAGAACAAATTTTTGCTGGTTTTTAACAAACTTCCACTGCTTTGTATCGTGCCAATTAGTACCACAAATAAGATGATGTTCGTTTAATTGTATGGGTTCAACTGGTGTGCCGTGTTTATTAAGATAACCCGGACTTGCAACTAACACATGTTCATACTCCAGTAATGTTATTGCAATAAGATTATTATTCTCAAGCTCACCAATTCTAAGTGCAATATCAATCCCATCTTCGATAAATTTCAATTCCGAACCGGTGATCAGAACTTTAAGGCGAATATCAGGGAAGCTTTTTTTAAATTTTTCAAATAGTGGAATGAAAACACTTTTTTCAATTCCAGGCGGTATAGTTATTCTTAATGTGCCACGATCTTGAGCATCGTTATCAACAAGATTTTGTCGTGCCAGATAAAGTGTATTAACAGCAGGTTGAATATTTTCATAAAATATCCGGCCCTTTTCGGTCAGACGTAATTGCCGTGTAGTGCGCTCTAATAACTTCACATTTAAATTAGCCTCTAATTCAGAAATTTTTCTGCTAATTGATGATGTCGGCACACCTGTTTTCACCGATGCCACAGAAAAACTTTTATAATCAACAACATAAACGAACAAATACATTGCATTTAAATCCATGATTATCCCATATATAAAATTATGTTTTACAGAATACGTATTTATCCTGTATTTGAAATAATTGTATACTATTTTTTGAACTACAAGGGGAATTAATAATGCGGCTAACTAAACAAATTGTAATAAGTGTTTTTTTAACAATGACACTCTTTTTTACCAGTATTACAGTAACGAATGCAACGACCGACAAGTATGAAAATTTTAACTGGGTATCTCCGAATAAATGGGAAGGAGCTGTTTTTGATGTCCCAACCTGGTTTGCCAAAGACATGCTTTATACCGGCAGAGAAGTGATACGATTTCATGATGGTTTTTATGACGAAACCTCAACTGGATTCTGGACCTATGCTTTTGCTTTGCTCATAGAGCAAACAGAAACACCGACCACAACAGCGTTGCTCGAAGAAACAAAACGTTACTTTGTGGGTTTAGCGAGAGGAATTGGTGACAAGAATATAAAAGATTATCCGGCAGATAAAATTAACGTCACAGCAATATCAGATTGGACTAAATCAGAACAATCAAAATATCGTACCCAAATTTATCAACTCGAAAGCTTCGATCCTTTTACCACTGGTAAGCCGATTAATCTCAATTTAAAAATAACAACCTGGCTTTGCTCCGATAGCCAACGTGCTATTCATTATTCTATTTCACCACACTCAATGTCCGATCCAATCTGGAAGCAATTAGATCAAGAAATTGGTGCTTTAAAATGTTGGTAATGTACATGACAGTATAAAAATTATTATAACTACTTAACCTGAACTCGGTATAAGAAAAACATGTAATAGCATCCACTACTAAATTGCGAGTAC
>JBGMQW010000405.1:0-1666 GCA_048060815.1 Thiohalomonadales bacterium
TGAAGCACTTGAAACCATCTTGCCAAAAAACTATCTGCCATAGTTAGTTAAAAATCGCTAATGATGGCAGAAAAATCAAATTATATATTCCGTTATTTTTTTTCTTGGTGATTCAAAAAAATCATCCCCAAAATTAGCATTAAATCTGCTACTATAATTTTTCTGATTTGACAGTGTAATCCACCATGAAAAAATTACTCAATATCATGTCACGCTTGCGTGATCCGAAATCCGGTTGCCCCTGGGACTTAAAGCAGACCTATAAATCTATCGTACCGCATACATTAGAAGAAGCATATGAGGTTGCTGAAGTCATTGAACAAAATCGACTGGATGATTTACCGGATGAATTAGGTGACCTGCTTTTTCAAATTGTTTTTTATTCACAAATCGCACAAGAACAAAATAAATTTAATTTTAATGATGTGGTTGATGCGATTAGTAATAAATTAATACGACGACACCCCCATGTTTTTAATAACACCGAGAATAAAAATAAAATTGATATTTCTGATCCTGCTGCTGTTGAGAAACAAACTCGATTATGGGATGAGATAAAAAAACAGGAACGAAATAAAAAAAATAATCAGTCAAGTGAGCACGCCATAAGTATTCTCGATAATTTAAACTCGGCATTACCATCGTTATCTGCAGCTCAGAAAATACAACGTCGAGTTTCGAGTGTTGGTTTTGATTGGCCTGACATTAAAGGTGTGATTGAAAAATGTTATGAAGAGTTACAAGAAGTCGAAAGTGAAATTGATAAAAAGGATAAGGTTATGGAGCATAATATCGAAGAAGAAATTGGTGATTTATTTTTTGCGTGTGTTAATTTTGCACGACATACCGGAGTTGATGCTGAATCTGCATTACGAAAAGCGAATTCTAAATTTGAAACTCGATTTAGATTAGTTGAAAAAAGATTACAATCGTGCGGTGGTGTACAACAAGCATCATTGACTGAGATGGATAATGCCTGGAATGACGTTAAAGAAGCTGAATCTAGTGGAAATAAAAATAAATTAATACGTGACAAATAAACTTGGTTATTACTGATTAGATTTAAATCAATTCTATAGCATTACATTATTAAATTCTAATGCTCTTCAGGTGTATTTTAATATTATTCAGCACCCAATTCCGTTATCATCAAGCAAAAGCATACCCTGATAAATAAACACAATAAGCACTGTGACCTAATTCCGTTTAGGATTACATTGTTTACCCAATAATAATATTAGGGAAACATAATATAACTATAATGGATTAGATGGAGAGACTGTTATGTCAACACCAATACTACTAGCCTTAGCTGCAGCAATTGTTGCAATTGCTTACGGCGTATTTTCAATTTTCAGAATTTTAAAATTACCCGAAGGAAATGAGGATATGATCCGTATTTCCGGAGCGATTCAGGAGGGAGCAGCAGCTTATTTGAAGCGTCAGTACATGACTATTGGAGCGGTTGGTGTCATTCTGTTTATAGCAATGTTCATATTTTTAACACCATTATCGGCAATTGGCTTTGCAATTGGTGCAATTTTATCAGGCGCTACGGGATACATTGGTATGTATATCTCGGTTCGATCCAATGCGCGAACTGCTGAAGCTGCACGAAAGGGTGTTAATCCAGCTTTACAAGTGGCTTTTCTTGGCGGCACTATCA
>JBGMQW010000406.1:0-1663 GCA_048060815.1 Thiohalomonadales bacterium
CTTATCCTGAAACAACCTTTGGTGGTGACTTTGAAACAGAAGCCGATTATGTTGACCCCTATGTTAAAAAATTGTTAACTGAAAAAGGTAACTGGGCGATTTATCCACCTAACCCATTTAGTTATGACACGATTAACTATTATAACCAACGTCCAAATCCTGCGGCACCATCAGGTGATAATTTTTTAGGTACCGATGATCGTGGTCGTGATGTATTGGCTCGACTTATTTATGGTTTTCGTTTGTCTGTTTTATTTGCTTTTGTTTTAACGCTAATTGGTATTGTCATAGGCGTGGTCGCAGGTGCTATACAAGGATATTTTGGCGGTCGTATCGATTTATATGCACAACGTGTCATTGAAATTTGGGGCTCAATGCCTGAGCTTTACTTGTTAATTATTTTTGCTTCTTTGTTTGAGCCCAGTGTGTTGTTATTGATTATATTACTTTCACTTTTTGGTTGGATAGGCTTGTCTGATTATGTACGTGCAGAATTTTTACGTGGCAGAAATATGGAATACGTTAAAGCCGCACGGGCTTTAGGTTTATCTAATCGGGCAATTATGTTTCGTCATCTGTTGCCGAACAGCATGACCCCTGTGGTCACTTTTTTACCTTTTCGTATTAGTGGTGCAATTTTACTTTTAACCAGCCTGGATTATTTAGGTTTAGGTGTACCGCCATCAACCCCCAGTTTAGGTGAGTTGCTTTCCCAGGGTAAAGCAAATATTGAAGCATGGTGGCTTTCAATGACCACCTTTATCGTTTTAGTTGGCACACTGATGTTATTAATTTTTATTGGTGAAGCATTACGTGAAGCATTGGATTCGAGACGCGGATAATATGAATAATAAATTACCTTTATTATCCATTAAAAATCTCGAAGTCGCTTTTGGTTTGCCGCCAGATCCTTTGACCTCGGTTGTGCGTAATATAAGTTTTGATTTGTATGAAGGGCAGAAACTTGCATTGGTAGGGGAATCAGGTTCAGGGAAATCTGTTACGGCACTTTCTATTTTAAAATTACACGATGTTCGTCAAACACATTACCTCAACGGCGAGATTGAGTTTAATGGTAATAATTTATTGGCCTTTGATGAAACTGAAATGCGCCAAATTCGCGGACAAGATATTGCGATGATTTTTCAGGAACCAATGACCGCACTAAATCCGGTTTACCGCATTGGACAACAATTAGTAGAAAGTTTGATGGTGCATAAAAATATGTCGCGTGCAAAAGCGCGACACCATATGATCGAACTACTTGATCGTACAGGTATAGTTGAACCAGAAAAACGATTTGATGCATATCCACACATGCTATCCGGTGGCCAACGTCAACGAGTAATGATTGCAATGGCGTTAGCTTGTCAACCAAAGTTATTGATTGCTGATGAACCGACTACGGCATTAGATGTCACTATTCAGGCACAAATTATTGAACTGCTGGAAGATTTACAGAAAGAGTTTGGTATGGCGGTGTTAATGATTACGCATGATTTGAATATGGTGAAACGTTTTGCCGATCAGGTTTGTGTAATGAAAGATGGTGAGATTGTAGAGCAAAATAATGTAGAAGATTTATTTACTCATTCCCAGCATGTTTATACACAGCATCTTCTTAATAGCCAGCCAGAAACATTGCTTAAAGAAAAAACCGGAG
>JBGMQW010000407.1:0-1644 GCA_048060815.1 Thiohalomonadales bacterium
GTTAATCCACATTCATCAAAGTCACGAATATTACGTGTCGCAATTTTAAAATTATTTGATCGCGCTATCGCTGCAATTTGCCCATCAGGCACACTCATCGGTTTTCCTGTTTCTTTTCTATGCCCCATAATTTCAGCATAATTAACAGCAGCATCTTCATTAAAACTCAATATTCGTTGTTCAAATGCTTTTGCTATAAAGAGCGAGAAATGATCTGATAAATTATCTTTTCGTTGACCCTGAGGCATAATTCTCAGTCCATAACGAATTTCGGCAAGCGTGATTGTTGAAATATACAATGACAAGGTATCTTGTTTATTAATCCAGTTTAATACACTTTTTGTAGGGGAGCGCTTCATAATTTCAGAAATGATATTGGTATCTATCAGTATCATTAGCTAAATGTTATAGGATCATGAGGTTTATGTGTTGGTAGTATTAAATCAACGCCATTATTATCACCAAAACTCTCAACAGCTAAATCGCCTAATCTCTCAGGTGCGCTTACTGTACGTTTTAATATCTGACGAACTTCCTCTTCCATTGATACCCCATGCTTAGCTGCTCGCAGTTGAAGGCACTCATATATGTCATCATCAATTTTTCGGATACTAATATTTGCCATTACTAATTCTCATTTACAATAGTCATATATAAATGCTAGCACTTGCTGGCAATTACATCAAGTACTGGTAACTTATTAAATCATATGACTTTAAATTTATTCAAACATAAAAAAAACCCCTATACGTATGTATTAGGGGTTTCGGTATTTAAAGTCTGGCAGTGTCCTACTTTCGCATGGGGAGACCCCAAACTATCATCGGCGCTGAGCAGTTTCACTTCCGAGTTCGGTATGGGATCGGGTGGGGCCCACTCGCTATGGCCGCCAAACAAACTTTGAATCGTCATGACAAACAAAATAAAATTGTGTAATCACAGCAGTCACAATTCGAAGAAGTAAATAAAGTTTAGGTTTTGAGTTTGCGTGCTTTCGTCAACAAAAATCGTTTCATTTATTCCAGATTTTCGAGATCCGCAAGATCTTGATGTCGTCCTACCGCTTTTTTATTCTTTTTAAAACTGTCCAGATCGATAAAATCAATTTCAGCACCCTGGATTTCAATATGCATTCGCGATTTATAACATGCCTCAAATTCAAGGCCTGTTACACTGGTCAGTAAATCGATTCGGGCTGGTGGTTGACCTAGCTGTACGACATAACCCGGAGTTAAAAAGTCTTCCTCTGTTAGTCCAAGAGAGGTAAATCCAAAATCCTTCAAAGTCGTTAAAAGATTTTTTGCATTCTCTTTTTCTACCCATACCCAAAAATCGATATCTTTTGTGTAACGTGGATAACCATGAAATGCTAGTGCGTATCCGCCTACGACCAGATATTTAACATTATTTTTGTTTAATAACGCGATAAACTCTTTGAAATCTTTGTTGATCATTAAATTTCCAGTTATTAAATTCTGACCGTATTGACTCTAAAGCATTCAATCTTGACTCATAAGATTGTTGCTCCCAGTATGAATAGTCATTGCTTTCATCTGAAATTTTTACTTTTTTAACGATCAATCTGTTAACAATGGACATATATCACCAGTTTGTAAACTTTATGGTTCAAGTATAACAAATATA
>JBGMQW010000408.1:0-1627 GCA_048060815.1 Thiohalomonadales bacterium
TGAAAAGAAAAAGACAACGCTAAAAACGCAAATGACCGCTAAGAGCGCAATAAAAGGATTATTTTTTTGTTAGCGGTTATTCGTAAACGTCCAACAAACCACACTTAGCCCTTAGGTGATTTTTCTGTCAGCGCCACATTCCACGGCATCAAGTCTATTATTTCTTCGGAGTACCCAGGCAACTTCTCAAACAATAGTTTCAAATAATCAAAGGGAATCAGTCCATTGGCTTTTGCCGTTTCAATTAAACTATATAATACCGCGCTCGCGGTTGCGCCATTTTCGGTGTTTGCAAACATCCAGTTTTTACGTCCAATTACAAAGGGTTTTAACGCGCGTTCCGCTCGATTGTTATCAATATTTAATTCACCACTTTCGATATATGTCTTTAGCTTTGGCCATTGTCTTATGCAGTAAGCAATGGCTTTTCCTATGCTCGATGTGGGCGGCACATGTTGCACTGATTTATCTAGCCATTTTTTAAATTCCTCTAACAATGCTTTACTTTGTTTTTGGCGTATTTTGTATTTTTCTTCTGCCGATTTATCTTTTATTTCTTTTTCAATTCGATACAGTTTTTGGATGTGATTGATAGCCCAGTCGGCTTTTCCGATTTTTCCTTTAACCTGAGTTTTTTTAACATCCATAAATTTTCTGCGTGCATGCGCCCAACACCCGACTAATGTTGTTTTTGTGCTTTCATATCCTGCATAGCCATCCACTTGCAGGTAACCGTTATAAGTTTGTAAATAATCATTCACGCACTGAGCGCTTCGACTGTTTTGATAATCGTAAAGTACAATATTGGGTGAATCATGTTTTTTTGATTGTGCCTTATTTTTTGGTGAATCAGTACCGGTACAGTAAACCCACATGTAGCATTTATTTTTATCAGCATGAATAACGGTTAATGGTGTTTCATCGGCGTGTATTGCGGTTTGCTTTAATTGAATTTGATGAAGCAGTTTATATACCGGATTTAATAAGGGGATGATTTTTAACATCCAGCTAGATAATGTTTTACGGTTTAAATCTATACCATATTGCTTAAATAGACTCTCCTGTCGGTATAAGGGTAATGCATATTGATATTTGTTGGTAATAACATGGCTGAGCAGTGAGGGTGTGGCCATGCTTTTTGGGATGGGTGAGTTAGGTGCAGGCGCTATTTTTATGTGTGTTTTTATGCCTTGCAGTTCACAGCTTCGACAACTGTATTTAAGCCGGATGTTTTCAATCACTTTAACGTGTGCGGGCACAAATTCTAATTGCTCGCTTTTTTCTTCACCCATTTTATGCAGCGCGTGCCCGCAGTCAATGCAGATTTTATCCGCATCACTAATGTCATGAATCACGGTTTCTCGGGGCAGGTCTTTGGGTAGCGGGCGACGCTTGGGTTGGTTGCGTGTGCCGCTGATGTTTTCTTTTTCTGCATCTGCTTTTTCTTTTTGTTCTTCTTCGGCTATGTTCTCTGCCTCATTAAACAAGCCAAGTTGTGCGTCACTCGTTTCGCTGCTTTTTCCAAATTGTTTTTGTTGTGATAGGCGAAATTGTTCGAGCAAGTTTTTGTACTGATCTTTAAGAGAGGTTATTACGTTGTCTTTGGTTTTAATATCTGTGTTTTTTT
>JBGMQW010000409.1:0-1621 GCA_048060815.1 Thiohalomonadales bacterium
CCCCGTAAAACATTAATCTCACTCAATGCCACACCCTATTATCACTGTGTTTCCCGCTGCGTTAGACGTGCTTTTTTATGCGGAAATGATAACCATTCCGGTAATAACTACGAACACCGTCGCCAATGGATTGAAGATAAAATTCTCAAACTAGGTCAAGTATTCGCGATTGATGTGTGTAATTACGCCATCATGCACAATCATTACCATGTGTTATTACACATCAATTCAAATGATGCCGATAATTGCTCAGCTAACGATATTATCGAGCGATGGCACCAACTTTTTAAAGGCACGGTATTAACACAGCGTTTTATTAATGGTGATTCAATGGATAAAGCCGAATTACAGGCTATTGAGAAACTCGTGACAGAATGGCGTTCACGCTTAATGGACATTAGCTGGTTCATGCGTATTTTGAATGAAAGTATTGCGCGAGAAGCCAATAAAGAAGACAACTGTACCGGACGGTTCTGGGAAGGTCGGTTTTATTCACAAGCCCTATTGGATGATAAAGCATTAGCTGCGTGTATGGTTTATATTGATTTAAATCCGATTCGTGCTGGGATTGCCAAAACACCGGAAGCATCACAACACACTTCCATTCGGTATCGTATTAAAACCGCCTGCCAATCCCAAATCCCGAATCGAATCGACCAACAACCTCCAGTATTATTTCCATTTAGTGGCAATCCACGACACGACAGTCCTGCGGGGATTCAACTGAAATTAACCGATTACATTGAATTAGTAGAATGGTCCGCAAGGCAAATACGCCATAAAAAGAAAAGTGCTATTGCGTCTACCCTGCCACCCATATTAAATCAGTTAGGAATGGAATCGGATAATTGGTTATTTTTGTGTGAGCATTTTGAGCTACCGTTTAAGTCCATTGTTGGTTCGGCTTTATCGGTTAAGCGGGTTTGTGTGCAATTACAACAACGGTGGATTCAGGGGCAACGGCAATGTGAGCGGTTGTTTTCCAGTAGTTAATTTTTCTTTTAGTTTCGTTAAATTATTTTTTTGTTTTAGTGTCATACTAAGGGCGTATTTTGTTTTTTAATCACACATTCCGTATTTATTCCAGTCAACCTTAACCTTATCTTCTCAAAGTTTAAATTATACTTTATCTTTTTAGTTTGTATTTAGCATTTTTTAATTAATTATAAATTTTTTCGATTTTTTGAATCTAATATGTGGGTGTCTAGTTTTAAAAAATAAAAATATATCTTGTTACAATTTAAAACATATCAAATCAAGTTTCTTAATAAAACTGTAATAAAAACAATTTAAAGTATTCAATAATATTTGAATGTCATTTATGTAGTATAAAATATTAGTAACATTCACTTAGAATAATTGCCAACTCCATCACATATATTTTCATGGTTTTTTATTCTATTAACTAAAATCTAAGAATTCAATGTTAACTTACTAAGCACTATGATGATAAAAATTGATTCAAATATTAAATGCGAATTGGCTATTAAAGGATACGAATGTTTAAGTGGATCTAACTTTTCTATTACAGCTCCATTAATGAAGAGTGCAGTTAATTTTATTACCAGTTACAATAATTTAAAAGTAGATACTTATCTTGCAGAAACAGAAAAAAGAACCT
>JBGMQW010000410.1:0-1599 GCA_048060815.1 Thiohalomonadales bacterium
TACTATTCTTTTTATTTTTAATGGCGTACATCGGTATTCAATGAAACTCAGATCATCCGGCTTACTCGGATTCATCGAATCTTCCATTTTCATGCGCGAGCATGCCCGATCTTTAAGTTTCAATGCCGATTTTTTAATGGCTCCTTTTCGACAATATTCAATAATCTCGTCTATATGTAAATTATCAAATAACCCATCTGATGCGATTAATACCGAATCACGAGCGTTTAATTGTACAGTCGGTCCGATCGAAATATGCATATTCGTATCGCCAATCATATTTGAAACTAAATGACGTTCTTCATGCAACATAGCTTCCTGCTCACCTAACACACCGGCTTCAACCGCATAACCAACAGGTGAATGTGAGATGGTTTGTAACTTTAGTTTACCCTGTTGCCCTACTACCATAATCATTGAATCACCAACATGATATGTTCGAACACGATTATTTTGAATTTCAGCGACTGCAACCGTAGTATTAGCACCAATTCCCAATGCCAATACTTCGCTATTTGCTTTTTCAATTCCATCTAAAATAGAATCACGTAACTCAGACTTTTTTTGTATGCCGTGTAATACTGCTTTATTAATACACTGCACCGTAATTGATGATGCGAGTGCTCCGGCTCTCATTCCACCGGCACCATCGGCTACCAGTAACACACACGATTTCTTATCTACCGGGATAATTGCTAAAGAATCTTCATTAACCGATTCTTTGTAGGGATCTCGAATAGAAAAAATGGCAACCGAGCCTGATGCTATATTTTGGCTGTAACATTCATCAGAATCATTTTCAGTGATTATTAAACTCATTGGAAAACTATTCCCAATCCAACATTTCAAGATGTTCTCGAAGTTGTCCAGCACTACGAAATTTTTTTAAAATTAGAGTTCGCTTTAATCCATTGCAAATATCTTTTGCCTGCGATGGCAACTTCGCATAAAACTTTTTTCCCCCAACTATATCGTAAAACAAACGTACTAAATCAACCACATCATCATGAATATTAGCTGGCTTAGGTGCACCCCACATATACATGTCTAATAATTTACAGTCGAAGCCTAAACCATAACGACGTACCATGACATTCTCAGTATGCAAATCACCATGATATTCCCCGAGGTGATGAATATTCTCAATGCCTTTTGCTAATGCATGTAATAAATGTAATGCTTGAAAAGTATCCAGTCGTTTACTGGGTTGGTTCGATAAAAATTCACTCAATAATTCACCTTCAACATAATCCGATACTAAAAATGAAATAGGTTGATTTTTAAAAGTAATAATATCCTGGGTATGATAATGAATTAAAATCGGACATTGTCGTAATTTATGCAATTTTTTCGCATAAAAAACCAAATTTCGATTGCGTGGGTTTCGCTGCGGGAAAAAAAATTTAGCGGCACGTTCAATACCTGTTGTGCATTCACTTACAAGATAAACCTCGCCTTCCCAACCTGCACCCAGACGTGTAATAACTTCATACTTTCGAGCTAAAATCCGACCCGCTTGAAAATTGAAACTTTCGATATCGGTTTTTGGCATTGCTTTTTATTCCATTTTTATTGTTCTTTAAGCATAGCAGTTGGTAT
>JBGMQW010000411.1:0-1592 GCA_048060815.1 Thiohalomonadales bacterium
AATAACTGATTTTTTAATTCAAAAATATAATTTATCCTGAGTTTTATTTATATTAATTAAACATTAAAAAGTAATTTTTTGTATAATTACTTTAAATTTAAAATACCACCACTACAAAATAGAGTACTGCTATGATCAATATATTAATACCAGTCCAACCCAGTTGTCATGATTCTGACCCAAATAGTTTATCTGTAGACCAAGCAACAGATCGAATCAAGGAGTTAGTTGCTTCCGCATCACAATCATTAAAAGTAACTGAAAGAACGAGTTGTCGAAAAGCATTTGGTCGAATTATGGCTGAGGATATTATTGCATCCAGCAGTACCCCACCTTATGACAATTCGGCAATGGATGGTTATGCCATTAATGCAAAAGATATTCCTGGCGCAAACACAGCAACCTTGAACATCGTCGGGACTTCATGGGCAGGAAAACCATTTAATGGCAAAGTTAATAAGGGTGAGTGTATTCGAATTATGACAGGTGCAAAAATGCCTCAAGGGGCCGACACTGTCATTATGCAAGAACATGTAGTTAAAACGGAAAACAGCATTACAATTAATACCGGGCACAAAGCACATCAAAATGTACGATATATTGGTGAAGACATCAAAGTTGGCGATACAGTATTAACTGCCGGAAAAAATATTGCTGCTGCTGAACTTGGCATTATTGCATCTTTAGGAATTTCTGAAGTTACTATATATCGTAAATTACGTATTGCTATTTTCTCTACTGGTGATGAATTACGAGGCATTGGTGAATCACTAGAAGATGGTCAAATATACGATAGTAATCGATATACTTTATTTGGGCTATTACAAAAAAACTATATTGAATTAATTGATATGGGTGTCATTCCAGATGACCGAACTAAAATAGAAACAGCTTTTGAACAAGCAGCAAGTATTGCTGATATTATAATAACTTCTGGTGGCGTATCGGTTGGAGATGCTGATTATGTTAAAGAAATTCTGGAAAAAATGGGTAGTATTAATTTCTGGAAAATTGCAATGAAACCCGGACGACCACTCGCTTTTGGCAAGATCAATAATACCATTTTCTTTGGTCTTCCCGGAAATCCAGTATCCGTTATGGCAACATTTAGTCAGTTTGCACTACCTGCAATCCGCGCTTTATCAGGACAAAACAAGACAAAAAATAAAACCTATCAAGTCAAATGTACTACAGAATTAAAAAAACGTGCGGGTCGTGTTGATTTTCAACGCGGGTATTTATCCAGTGATGAAAAAGGACAATTAACGGTAGCAGTAACTGGTCAGCAAGCCTCACATATTCTGAGCTCAATGAGTCATAGTAATTGTTTTATTATTCTTCCGTCTAATACTACTCACGTCGCTATAGACAGTATGGTTGAAGTACAACCTTTTAATGAGTGGTTAATATAATCCTGTTTATTCAGGTTACGCTTGAAAATTTAAATATCACCCCAATAATATGGTATTAGTCAATAAGAATCGGGGCTGTTGATCTTTTAGATTTTATTTGATTTGTAGTTTAAATCCGGCCACGGAACCGGGATACCCCTATCAAGACACGCAAAACATTGCCATCCATGGCATGCTCGG
>JBGMQW010000412.1:0-1588 GCA_048060815.1 Thiohalomonadales bacterium
TTTCTGATTTTATTTAAACAATTTTTAATGTCTCGATTTGTGTATAAGAGACAGCTTGTGCGGAGAGGCTTCTTTTTAACTTATTTAATGAGTAAATTCCACAAAAAATACAGTCAATTAAGCTCAGGTTAATTATGTACTCAGTAAGCAAGAGTTACGTTGAAATGGTACTTGGCTACTTGACTATTTCACTATGTTTTCTATGATATAACTCTATACAACCCACACGAGGAAACTGTCATGATTTTACGAACAACAACTGATCCTATATCACAACACGAAGTTTCTGATCCTGAAAATCATCCATGCGTTTATGATGGTGATGGCGAGAATGGTCTCGAAATATATTTTGAAAATGAAAAAAACCGTAAAATCTATCTGGATATGGAAATGGATAATAAAATTGTGTTGCAAGGAAATGATTCAGATGATTATGTCGCTGAAGGGTAATGATACTTTTCATAAAAATAAATTAAAGTTTAATAATTTTCATGGTTGCCTCCAGTGCTTTATCAACTGATGGTGGCTGTCCTGAGATATCAAATACAACAGCATGTTTATCAAAGCGTGGATAATAACGGTGCGGGAGTGTCGCCATGAACAATCCTACGGTTGGTGTGTGATAGGCAATCGCCATATTACGTATGCCTGTATCGTTACAAATAACCAAATCAGCATTCGCAATACATGATTCTTCTGTATCTGCGACATTGTTTTCTGTTTTTTTAACACCTTCAAGTAGAAAAACTTTATCCGGATTATTTATACATTGCATAATATCGGTGGCTATATCTTTCTCCCAGGTTGATATACCTGTTAATAAGACAATTTTATGATTTTTAATCGTTTTAGCCATTTTATTTATTAATTCAACGAAATGTTGTGTCGGCCAGCATTTATAATTAATGGAAGCGGTAGGGAAAATTACGATATAGGGTTCATCAAATATGGGTTCTTTTTTTGTTAAACCAAAACTTAGTGGCCAGTCATAATCCAGTCCGAGTGTACCTAATAAGTCAAGAAATGTTTCAGCCTCAAATTTGTAGACAGTTCTGCACACTGCAACATCATATAGAAATTTATGAATATTTCGGTGTTTAAAACCTACGCGAAGACTTGCTTTATTAAAAAAACAAAGCATAAATGAACGTGTTGTTGCTGTTAGATCAAAAACCAGATCAAAATAACCAAATTCTTTATAATTTTCTATCTGTTTTTTCAGCGAAGATTTTTTATTTGAATTATTAGTAATATGTACATGGTCAACCAGATCTACAGGTGCTCCACGGGTGTAGTTACTGGATATACTAAGAGTGATATTTGCATTTGGAAAATATTGCCTTAATGTTATTAGAAATGGTCTTGTTAACATTAAATCACCTAATGCTGCATGTTTTATCACGCCAATAGATTGAATTTTTTCGATGCTTAAATTACTAGCTTTTTGTTTTGCTTTTTTACTGGACCATACACCTTTGTCGAGCCATAACTTCATATAATCTACCCTTCTTATTGAATTAATGACATTTGGTACTCATCAACAAATACACCATTAAGACAAATATTTTTTTTCAAAATTCCTTCAACT
>JBGMQW010000413.1:0-1587 GCA_048060815.1 Thiohalomonadales bacterium
TCCTGATATTCTTTAGCGTTATACCACTTATTTATAGTTTGTGGATCTGGAAATTTCATTACTGCTGACATTTTATGTTGATGATCACCGGTTAATACTTCTGATACTTTTCCCTTGAAAATAATTTCTGCACCAAAATCCTTAAGTGTTTTCCCGGCTGCTTCGGAATAATGCTTAAATTTTTTCATATCGTTCACTGTTGCATGAACTATCATAAATGCACTCATTTTGTTCTCCTGCTGACAAAACCCTATATTAATTAACTAAATATTAACGAATACCATTACTTCTGGGTAAAACGCAATGTGATTTTTAATGTCGATAACTTGTTCATATGGTTGTTCATAACTCCAGGCTGCGATACGAATTTGAGTATGTTGTAATTTTAACGACCAATGGCTGGCCTCACCTTTATATGGGCAAGTTGTTTGTTTCTCAATTTTTTGCATATACAGCATTTTTACATCCTGACGAGGAAAATAATAAACTGGTTCATGATTTTGCTCACAAAGTAGCAATACTTTTGAACTATCGACTATTTTTTCACCATTAATTTGAATAAAAATGTGTTTATTTATCAGTTTTATTTCAATCTGGTAATCTGGATGTTTACGCCATCCTGAGCTGTTACTATTCATTTTTACTATCTCTACTATAAAAAATGATTGTTATCGTTGGCATAAGTGTAATCGCTGCACTAATGAAACGGAACCCTTGATAATTGCACTCTATTGTTGCAATAATGCAACGCATGGATTGGGATGATATTCGATTTTTTCTAGCAGTAGCACGTAAAAATTCGATTCGTGGCGGTTCGGCTACTCTGGGTGTTAATCATTCAACCGTATCTCGTCGAATTAATTCATTTGAACAAAAACTCGATGTACGGTTATTTGATCGATTACCAACCGGTTATATATTGACCCCGGCTGGCGAAGATATGCTCAGTAGTGCAGAACGAATTGAAGAAGAAGTAAATGCTTTAGATAGAAAAGTACTTGGACGTGATGCCGAATTAAATGGGCAGATACGTGTCACCATGCCTGCACCAATTGTTAATCTCATCACACCGGATCTGGTCGCCTTTACTAAAATTTATCCCGGTATTGAATTAGAATTACTGGTTTCATATGAAGAATTTAATTTAAGTAAACGCGAAGCCGATGTCGCTATTCGAATAACAAACAACCCACCCGACCACCTGGTTGGACGTAAAATACTTAAATACACAAAATCAGTTTATGCTTCAAAAAGCTACCTCAAGGAATATCTAACTACAAGAAATTCTGAATTACTTAACTGGATAGGTTGGGATAGTGCCATAGATGATCAATGGATTAAAAAAAGCGACTTTCCAAATATAAAAATTCAACATCTATTACCCGATGCCATGGCTCAACTAGCCGCAATAAAAGCCGGGTTAGGCATTACTATTTTGCCATGTTTTATGTGTGAGGTAGAAGCCGATCTTCAACGAGTACCTCCCGCTGAAATTATTCCTGCCTGGGATATCTGGTTACTCACCCATAAAGATCTACGTGATACCACACGCATTAAAACATTTATGAGCTTTATGACTGATGCCAT
>JBGMQW010000414.1:0-1583 GCA_048060815.1 Thiohalomonadales bacterium
TGCGGTAATATCTGCACCATTCTCTAGAAGTAATCGAACAATTTCGATGCTCCCATTCCTCCCGCCAGCAGAACCAAGCGGCGAATGTAAGTTAACATCAGCACCCTTTTTGACAAGTAGCCGCACGATTTCTTTATTTCCATCTCCTACAGCTATACTAAGCGGTGTGGTGTTAAATTTGGCTTGTGTGTTTAATTCCGCGTCATTTTCAATGAGAAGTCGTACAGCTTCAACGTTTTCAATAAATGCGGCATACCAAAGCGGAGTAACTTTTTCGGCGTTCCTAGCATTAATATTTGCCCCTTTTTCAATAAGATATCGCGCCGTTTCAATATGACCATGGAATATAGCCAAATGAAGTGGTGTATTGCCGATTATCGTATCTTTTTGATTAATGTTTGCGTATCTCGTTTTTTCCAAGACTTGTTTTAATATATCAGTTTCACCTCGCATAGCTGCCAAATGTATAGGTTCCATATCAGTTACACGAGAGGCGCATCCTGCAGATATAATCATAATTACAGTAATAATAAATACTAATAATTTAGCTCTATTCATTATATGTACCTCATTTCAATTGGCGACTTTAATGCATAACGCCTTCATCAGCGGTAGGCAAAAAGGGCGCGTTTTTTTGCGTTCTTTGCAAATAATCGTGAACTTTTTGACTGTATTCTGGATGTATTTGTTATGTGTGATTGTTGGATATTAGCGTATACTTCAGAGTAAATAACCGTTGAAGTCAGATTCGATTTTCGATGCAACACTTGTTGATGCTCATTTGATCAGAGTGCTCCACCCGCCTTTATACAGATCTTCGCTAGCTTTTTTCATGAATTTGTTTTTAGCATCATAGTTACGTTCGGATTTCAGAATCAACCCTCGATACTCATAGGAAGCATATACACGATTCTCATCATTATTACTAAGATCATCAAAAAGCCTATTAGTACGCTCTACAGGATTAAATACTGATGGAAGATTGGGGCTCATCATGTTCTTATAATGACGTTGAACATAATCCACTCCTATTAAACGTGGCCCTATTAGGGATGTTGAAAGAATATAATTGCCAGCAAATGCTACTTGCCCCTTACTTATACTTACATATGTTTTCTTAACAAGTTCTCTAGAAAAAAACACAAGGTATCGAGTCGATTTTGGACCATTTGAAGATCCTGTGGGAACTTCATAGAAGTAAGCAACCGCCATATATTTTCCTGGCAAAACGTTTAAAAGATAGACTCTTCCGTCTTTTGCGTAATTTGATCTTATAATCGATGGCTGTAATATACTCTGGTTGTTATCAACACGAATAAAGTAAACGACCTCAGCACTTTTTCTGGTTAGCCAATCTAAGCCAAAAGGCGCTTCTATTTCCAACGAGATACCAATAGCTGAACTATCTGGTTGTTCTATCTTGGGCACTTGTAACGCACAACCAGTTGATGAAATTAAAAATATGGTGATGATAATAACCTGACAAACTAACCGTATCATTAGCACTCGCCCTAAATATTGACCTTAATTGAATGGCACTAAGTTAAGCCCGTAGCTTCTTCGCATGCCCATATTTTTCAATT
>JBGMQW010000415.1:0-1563 GCA_048060815.1 Thiohalomonadales bacterium
TTTGAAGCCTTCTTTTTAATCGCCATGTTTACCTCCTGAAAGGAAAAGTATTATTCGCTCGCGGTTGAGTATATAACACAAGAATTAAATTTCCAGTAAAACAGAAAAATAATTTTATGAAAAAATGTTCTTAGTCATGGTCTTGCGTGAAGTGTTAACGGCAGTAGCGTTCGTAACTGAAATACATTTTTGTTCTTTCAGCTTATTAAAATATGACATGGCGTATGAATAATGAGCAAGATTATTTTGTAGGTATATGCATGTGGATAATCATAAAAGCAATTAAACAGGTGGATTAATTGTTGTGCTATCACGTATTTCATAACGTATTTGCAGTAATTTCAGTTATATTTATACGTAATTACATAATAAAAAACAATAAGATATGAATTTTTCCGTAGCATAACCGTGCCAGGTGTCTAAGAATGTCTGTTGTTGACGGATCTATCAGACGTTTCGTTAGTACGTAACCGTAGCGGTGTATATCTGCGGGTAATGATTTAATGATCTGCATATTAAATTGGCAGTGTGCATCATGTGCATGAACTGTCGGTTCAGTGTGCATAAATAATGACAGGCCTGGGTTTTTTATCTTTAATATATGAAGTTTGCTATGAGGAGTTCATCACAAAAAATGGTTGAAAAACTGCCCTGTTTTTTTAAGTGTGTTTGCACAAACGGCTTTTGTTTTACTTATTACCTGTATTACAGGCATGCATACTGTTCAGATATACGTTGCAATACATGGTGAGTGAAGTGTTCCAGGGCGTATTATTTTTTATACTGATATGTTTTTTTATAGCGCTTTTAGATTGCAACTTGCAACAAACAGAGCCGCTTTTTGATTAAAGCGGCAAATATTGTGATCTAAAACAGGTGATGCTTACTTTTTTATATTATTTTGTCTGTAAAGCGCCTGTTCAGTAACAATCATATCCATAACTACATCCCAGTTGTTGGTATTCTTTATATTAATCTTCTGACACTCGTAAGCTATCGCTATTAGCCTGGGGTGTTTCCAGTGTATACGGTTGCGATGAAAGGCAAAGGTGCTGTCATAAAAGCCGCCCCCCATACCAATACGGTTGAGTTGTTCATCAAAACCGACCAATGGTGTTATCACGATATCCAGTTCACGAGCAGTAAGCAGTTGCGCACGGTTGGCTTGTGGTTCCAGTATTCCGAAACGATTTTTAAGCATAGGCATGTCTTGCGTGTAGCGCGCAAACAACAATTTAGGTCGTCTGGTTGCAACCAGAACAGGAAGGTAAATTTCTTTGCCCAGTCGAGTGGCATGATCAATAATCATTTGCGGGTCGCACTCACCATCAACGGCCAGGTAGGCTGCAATACGCCTGGCTTTGATAAACGCGGGCAGTTTAATCACACGGTTTGTGACCAGGGCATGAAACAACTGTCGGGATTCGGGGGAAATGGCACGCCGTTTCTTACGTATTGTTTGTCGGTTGATTGGTGGCATAGGGGTGTAGATGAACAGCAGGGCCTGAAAAGATTGAATTAGGGTGGGCAACATCCACAATGCCGTTGCGACCATCGACCTTG
>JBGMQW010000416.1:0-1558 GCA_048060815.1 Thiohalomonadales bacterium
GTACAGAAGCATTCATCACATGATGTACAGGAATCAAGTCATAATTCTGGAAACCATACGGATAAAATATCTAACACCGTGATTTGGATAATGGTGATTGTTTCATTTATTATTTTTGGGAGTGGTGTCGGTTTTTCACTTATGTACAAAGCTTAATAAAAGGGGACGTAGCGATTTAAAAATGACCAATTATTGGTTAATAAATAATCGCTACGTCCCCCTTTAATTCGGCCTATCGGCCTCAAAACGCCCCACAGCCTATCCGTTAACGCCATAAAAACATTAATAAATTATATTGAGGAATAAATCATGAAATATTCAGTTAAATTTGCAGGTGTAGCAATAGCACTTACCTCATTCGCAGCACTAAGTTCTGACTCCAACCCCGCTTCTTCACATGGGATAGCCTACCCAACAGGTTGGCAAAACTGGTCAACTATTGCGGTCTCACACAGGACAGACAACAATACTATAAGGACTATTCTAGGCAATGATATAGCTGTTAAAGCTGCACGCTCGGGTAAAACTAATCCTTGGCCAAATGGAGCTATTATTGGTAAAGTTGTATGGAAAGACACAAATCTAAAAGACTGGAAAACGGCCACTGCACCAGGCAAATTCGTACATGCTGAATTTATGTTTAAAGACTCAAGTAAATATTCTAAAACGTATAACTGGGGTTGGGCGCGCTGGGTAGGCTTAGAGCAAAAACCATTTCAAAAAGGAATGCAAGTTTGTACAACTTGTCATACACCCGTCAAAAACCGCGATTGGGTTTTCACGGATCCTGCGTTATTGCCATAAATTGCGCTAACAAGGCGCTGCACCGGAATTTTGCTACACTGTGCTTCGCAAAATTCCGTGAGCCGGGTCGTTATGTGTTTTCGTAGAACAATTTCATTTCCATATTCGATCCGGTGAATTCGAATGTGTAAAGTTTAAAAATTCACCAATTATTTAGAGAATATATTATGAGTAAAGGTACAGTAAAGTGGTTCGATACAGGTAAAGGTTTTGGTTTTATTACTCCAGAAGATGGTGGCAAAGATCTTTTCGTTCATCATTCAGAAATTCAAAGTGGTGGAGATTACGCAAATCTTAAAGATGGCCAAGCGGTAGAATATGAAGTAGGGCAAGGCCAGAAAGGTCCTTGTGCAAACAAAGTTATACCACTTTAGCAATAAGTACATAACAAATCGCTTAACTTGGCCGGCGCATAAAACGCGCCGATCAAGTTAGCTCAAACGTTATGTGAAATATGAGAAATAGCAACCACATTGTTGAAGTAAAACTTATTGAAGACGGGATACTTTGTGCGGAATGGCCTCGTCACGCAATCGTGTCAAAAGAGCCGATGGAGGATGAAACATCTCAGAGACAAGCTTTATCAAACGAGCCACACGCATTACTGGTAAAGCTTCACGGTATATCATCAATAACTGATGAAGCCTGGGACATAATCTCAGGTGAACATTTCCACTCCATCACAAAAGCCCTTGCAATTCTTTATGTTCAGCGCTCAGGCTATTATGAGCATGGGAAAATAATGGTAGATCTC
>JBGMQW010000417.1:0-1547 GCA_048060815.1 Thiohalomonadales bacterium
AATATTTTAATGTTTTTATTCTCGAATAAATTTATTTTAATAATAAGTATTTATATATTTAATTGTTCAGTTTATATTTTATAAAAGCATGAATGGATATTTATTAATATAATGTTAAGGGAATAATATGGTTAAAAATTTAGGCGTTAGTTTTTTATTGGTTTTTATTAGTTCGTGTTTTATATCAGTTTCTACAGCAGCTGAAGTTGAAGTTTCGGGTTATGTTACATTATTTGCTGGTTACACGGATGAACCTGATAGAATATACAGTGATTTTGTGGCGGATAATAGCGTTGACTTTACTGATAAAAGCCATGCAGGAGTACAATTAAATTCAGATATATATAAAGATATTGAATTTTCTATGACTCTTTTAATGGAAGGGATCGATGAATTTGCTGCACATGCAGATTGGTTTTACGCTACATACACTGCTAACAATAATAATTCATTGCGTTTTGGTCGGTTGAAAGTCCCTTTTTTTATGGTTTCAAATTATATCGATATTGGACATGCCTATCCATGGGTTGCTCCACCTCAAGAAGTATATAATGTGAAACTGGTTAAATCAGTTGATGGTTTAGAATATATTTATCAGACAGATGTTTTTGATAATGTGTTTTCTTTTGATATGTTTGTCGGTTCGGGAAAAAATCACCAAAATTTGTCTGCATCTTATATCCATGATTCTGGAATAAACACAGCTACACCTCCTTATAAAACAGGAGATACCATAAAATTTAAATCTAATGGTTTAGTTGGATTTGAGACAAGTCTTGCTTCAGATTTTGTAACATTAAGGTTAGGTCACTATGAAACAAAGGTTGATTCAGAAGATTTTAGCATTGTAAAGGCAAAAATGGCATTTAGTAGTTTAGGTATTATTGTGAACTGGAATAAATTTATTTTGTATTCTGAGTATGTGAATAGACAATCAGATGAATCAATTCAGCATATTTTTTCTGATCAAATGTCAAGTTACATAACAGTAGGTTATCGAATTCATGATTTATTAAGCTATGTAACTTTGGCATCAATTGATAAAGGAAAAAATAAAAATAAGTATGGTTTGATGCAAGAATCAACTTCGCTTGGGTTTCGTTATGATATTAATCCTAAAATGGATATTAAACTACAAGCGTCTAGAATTAATCCAAAATCAGAATCAGCTGATGTTGGACGATTCGGTTTTTTTGATGATGAAATTAAAGGAAATACGGCTATGGTATATACGATGACAATTGATATGTTGTTTTAATAATTTAACAGGTATAAATATGCATAATGTAATTTATTTTTACAATAAACTTGTTATTCCAATATTGGTTGCGTTATTAACAACAATGATGACAATTGGTATTATATTTTATTTAGCTGATCAAAATAAAAAAAGTCAAGATATCGATAAGGTTACTCATCTTAGGAGGATGATTAAAAAAGGTAGTGTATCGTCACTTGTTACGCTCGGTGAAATGTACGAAAGTGGGCAAGGTGTTAAAAAAGATTTGAATAAAGCTCAGGAGCTTTTTAGAAGAGCAATTAGTTAC
>JBGMQW010000418.1:0-1547 GCA_048060815.1 Thiohalomonadales bacterium
ACTTAATGAGATCGAAAAACGCAGCTCAGCTGTTGCAGCATAAACTAATAAAAAGATGACGGACTTCTGGGCACATATTAATAAAAAAATGTCTGAGATTGATGGAAAATAATGAAAACGAATTAAAGGGGTCGGTGACATATACGAATGCGTATCATTTGTCACCGACCCCTTTAATTCCAAATCTACAATCAGATCACCCAGTCTCATCCTGCAGTTTATATTGCCCCCATCGATTCTTTAAAGCCGCGCTTCTTAATGCGTTTTTGAAAATCAATCCAGCCTGAGAAACCAATGACATGTGTAATCAAATCAACGTCATCAGTATAACGAACCGATTCTTTTGTCGCCTCATCCGTAAGTAAAAGACCTGTTGCGCAGCCACCAAGAAAAGCGACATCATTTAATAGCTCCTTACCAAGTGCTTTAGCAACTGTTAGTAACATCTCCTGTGATTGGTTAAAAGCCTTCATCCTATTAGCATTTTTTCTAACTGCTTTACAGCGAAATTACTTTCACGGCTCTGACCTAACCGAATAGCATCAATCAATGCCAGAAACCCATATAACCTCTGATCATTTTTTACAGCCATAGGCACAGTTTTGTACAGTGGTTGAACTGACTGACCTTTATCATTACTCTCAGCATCTGGCCAAACGTAAATGAACTCACCAGCGGTCATCAATTTTCCCTTAAGAACAGGTGCGGCAAAAGAAGTGGGGATACCTCTAACGATTGCAGAAGGGTTAGCCGGAAATACATATTTGATGCCATGCACAATAAACTCCAGTAGTGCATTTGCATTTGCTTTTGGTAATTTAGATTTCCGATCAAGCCTGGCCATACCAATGGCAATACTACGATTAATCGAAGCATTCACTTCAGACTTGCTCACACCAGTACTCGCCTCAAGCCCCCTGCTTGAGCAGGCATCTGCAAGCACAGAATTATCTGCAGGTAGATTGATTGGCTGATCCTCTATTTTCCAGCCTTCCCGTCTACCTTTACCATCGTTGTACAGCACATCTTTTTGGCTATCGTACATACCTGCCTGCTGCTCAAGACTGATTAATTTGAGCAGAATAAATATATCCTGACTTTTCATAAGTTGAACACCACCTGTCCTTTGTCCTCGAACACAGGACAATTATGGTTGCAAAACGCCATATTGTCAAGATGTTCTATACGTAGATGGGTGAATTAAAGCGATGGGTACGACGCAAAATACTTTCTGCGTAAATGTATAATTTTAACTATAGAATCAAGTATTTAAGCTTAATGAAAGGCGTTAAATTAGACGAATGTATTGATTATTCAATGCGCTGTGTAGGTGCGACCCGTAACAACGCTTTTTTTTCATACGCATTAATGTAAGCAGCATTTCTTGTATTTTTTACCACTCCCGCAGTGGCAAGGCTCATTACGCCCTACCTTAGGTAGGCTTGCCACAGGCTGTGTTGTCTGATCAGCCAGTGCAGTCTGAATACTACGACCAAGATGCGCATACTCTGACATCGCTGTTTCAAACATGCCAAGCATTCTATCAA
>JBGMQW010000419.1:0-1542 GCA_048060815.1 Thiohalomonadales bacterium
TTGCTTGGTGTGTTTTAAAAAAGAAAATATAACATTGATAAATAAAATGATAAATCCAGCGTTAAGAAATATCTATAACATTATGTATTATAGAGCTTTATTGAAAGAACATTAAGAAAAGCACACTGCAAGTTATTTTGCGATAACGTACTAATGAAATGGATTGACAGCAAATAATTCTAACGTGATTCTTCTAATTGCGGTTCATGGTAATTCAACCAGGAAATAAATAATTCATAGCCTAAGGCAAGCACTACTGCACCAATAAATAACCCGATAATTCCAGATAACATCATGCCGCCGATGGCACCTAATAAGATCACTAACATAGGAGTCTCCATCCCACGACCTAAAAACAATGGTTTTAAGAAACCATCACTGGCGCTAACAATGATACTCCAAATTGTAAATATAATGGCCGGTGTAGTATCGGCATAGGAAAACACATAGGCAATAATGGGCGCTAAAATAATAATGGGTGGTAGTTGTGCGATAGCTAAAACTAAAACCAAAATTGTCCACAGACCCCAGGCAGGTACGTCCATAAAATAAAGTCCTATTGCGGCTAATGCTGCTTGAATGATTGCAACACCTAAAACGCCTTGTGCGACACTACGAATGGTCGCTATAGTGAGAGCACTAAATTTTTTACCGTTGCTTTCACCGGCAAGGCGTTGTGATATTTTTAGTGTTGCACTGTGACCAGCGGATGCGGTAGCCAAAAAAATACCGGAAATTATAATTGATAAAACAAACTGTAAAATCGTGCCACCGGCACCGGCAGCCGCATTAATAATTATTTGTCCTACTTTTTTAACTTCAGCAGAATAGGTTTTTAAAGTGCTTTCCAGATTAGTCGCTGCTTCTGACCAAATATTAAACACTTTGTCGCCGATTAAGGGCCATTCGCTAACACTTTTATTTGGTGGTGGAATAACCAATGTACCACTTTGTACTTTCTCGGTGATCTTTTGAGATGAATCAATAAGTGATTCTGAAATCATGATTGTTGGTGTTATTAACAAGCCAATCATGACCAGGGTGTACACTGTAGCAGCCAGTTTATTTCGATCACCCATCATTGATTTTAATTTAGTAAATAAGGGATAAATAGCAACTGCAATTATAATGCCCCAAATAACAGGTAGAATAAAGGGGCGAACAATATCAAGGCACCAGGAGAGTAATAAAATTATAAGCCCGATTCTTATTGTGGTTTCGATTGCCTGCATGGTGAAACCATTATTAAATTTATTTTTATCAGCTTCCATAACGATCCTCCAAGAGCCTTACTAAGTGATTTGAATCAAAAGTATACTTTACAATAACTATAATGGAATTTAAACAAGTAAAAAACTGATAGCAGATAGTTGAACGGCGGGTTTTATTAGTTTGCATCAATTGTTGTATTTTTATAACCTCAGAATTGATAATGCAATATAATAATGATTGTCGATTCATTTAATAAAATGTCAGTCTGGTCACGGTACGCAGCAATAACCCGAATTTCTGGTTAAGCTCAGACTGGTTTTACAAAAAACA
>JBGMQW010000420.1:0-1541 GCA_048060815.1 Thiohalomonadales bacterium
ATCTCGAATCTTTCTCACTTCTTCTAAGCTTTTCGTAATAATCATTGATTAGTCATTTAGGGTCAGAGTAAAAATTCAAATAACTAATCAACTGATTAAGTTTTCACTCTAGCCCCCAATATTATTCTTAAACATCTGTTCTTTCATATATGTCCCAGTAAGTATTCTTGTTGTTTATTTTCTAACTGAGTTAAACCTTCACACAATTGCTCTATAAACTTTTTAGGCATTTTCTTTGCAGCATCAATCGCCAACATGACCTCACCTGGTCGTTCATTTATTAATACTGTTAATAGTTGTTGAGCCTGCTTGATATCTTTAATTGCTTTATTGTGTTCTCGTGCAGAACGTCGAACAGACACCACCAGCTTATGTAATGCAAATCGAGAGGGATCGGGTACGTTTACGATAATCCCTGCTTTTGCCACGACAACTGCAGGCAACGTATCTTCTAATAAATAATCTAAAAATCGTAATGGATCAGCATAGGCTTTTATATGACTTAAATACACAGGATGTTTATTAGGTGCACCATGCAAAGGCGTTAACATATCAACATGAAATTCTTGGCCATAAATTTTATACATTGTAGAAGGGGCTTTTCTATCTAATGCAGGCACCTCAAAAAAACCCATCCCTGCATTTTTCAATACTTCAATTAAAGGCGTGTCTTGTCGTGAAATACCCACTGGAATATGGCTACATGCAACATCCATATCTTGCGTTCTCATCGTTGCGCCTGACCATTGCATACCAAGTAAATTACCGTACAAACTGAACGCATGAGAACCAATTAAAACACCTCCAGCAAGAAAGACTCCGGCACGTTCTAATACTTCCAGTACTCGCGCTTCTGTTGATGATGGATTCGCCACCCCGCCTTTTGTTAGCATAGCTACCAATCTTTGGCGGTTTTCTGTATTTTCCTCTGATTGTTTGACAAGTGTTTTCTGGGCTTCAATCTGGGTTCTTAAATCTTCACTGTCTCGGCCTAACGACACCTGTCTTTTTTGCTTGCCGACAACCAGCTCAAGATACCAATACACCTTCCCCCCAACGGTTTTAGTGATATAACTGATTCCTTTGTCTACAGGTAGACTAGCAGCACACTGCTGAAGTAGCTCTGAATACAGCAAAGCAGTATTGTCAGGTAATTTTTCCATATAAATCATCCATATACACTAAATTATACGGAGTATAGTACAAAACTCCGTATAAACATTCGTAAACCATTATATTTTATGGTTTTTATTGTATGGGTGGCTATTAATCTAATATATTTGGTAAAAAAACTTCATTCACCAGCAGCGGTTTTTTATGCAAATAAAAAACTGAACGTCGCCCCCAAACAAAATCAGGTGGTTCATTTAAACATTCTGTCGCACATCTAAACATGCGTTGCCCTTTTTTTATTTGTGCAATTTCCAAAGCATCGCGCTGGATATTAGGATCAGAAAATAAAACTTCCCCTAAAGGTCGGTTCCCTAGTTTACCAAGAAAACGTCGTCGTCCGGTTAATGTCTTGCGTGGCAAAACACTGC
>JBGMQW010000421.1:0-1533 GCA_048060815.1 Thiohalomonadales bacterium
GCTTGTAAGAGATATTCAGTGACATGTTTTACTGATACTGACATTTGATCTCGTACTTTATTTTCAAATTCATCTTTAGCTGTGAGTACCATAGACTCTAATGTATTCAAGTCGTGTTTTAACTGTTGGATAGAGGATAATACTGAATCGGTTTCACCGGTATAATTTTTATATACATGTGTGTTTAATATTTGATGTATTGCATCAGAATCATGAGCTGGTAGATATGTATTAATTAACACAAATAAATATGTAACCTTAAATCTAGTTTTAGGTGTTAAGTCTTCAAGTATTTTATCGGCA
Source organism: Thiohalomonadales bacterium (assembly GCA_048060815.1). Lineage (GTDB taxonomy): Bacteria > Pseudomonadota > Gammaproteobacteria > UBA6429 > Thiohalophilaceae > CAYQUC01. The sequence goes on from JBGMQW010000421.1 coordinate 304, forward strand.
TTATTTGAGAGTGTATTTTTATCAATATTTAACATAGTCGCTAAACTACGTTGTGAGCAGTGTAGCTGATTTGTAAGAATATGGACTATCTCTGATAATTTTACATTTGTCATGGGTTGACTATAGTCAATACTTCATACAATTTCCACTATAATGTATGAAATATGTTGAATATTGCTTTACTTTAATAGTGGAAATTATGTGAGTGATTAATTATAGTATCTGTAACCCATTGATATTTTGTATAGCTGTGGGGCGGGGCGACTACTGAAAAACTTACGTAACTAACTGATAAACAACTAAGTTAATTATTTAAAACTTGAAGATTTAGTTTAAAAAAATGGTGTTTTACGTATACCTACATTTCCATAAATCCATGCGCCTTATACTACAAATACAAAGAACCAAACCCATGTTGGTATCTCAACTGTCATAAAAGAGTTATTTTTTTACGTCCCTTCGGCGATTTTTTGTAAAGATAAAAATAACAGAGCAAGGGCATTGTGACCCTGTATAACTTAAATTGACAGTTGACCTGTTTTTAGACTATATTTGGTCTTATAGAGGAGAGTTTATGAAGCTATCGAATCAAATTAAACCGATTAGTTACCTGAAGGCACATACCGCAGAAATTGTGCGTAATCTGTCTAGCCAAGGTGAACCCTTGGTTATCACCCAGAATGGCGAAGCCAAGGTTGTGATACAGGACATCAAAAGCTATGAGCAAACTCAGGAGACTATGGCGTTGTTGAAAATACTTGCGCTCGGCACACGTCAGATAGAGGAAGGCAAAGTTCAGCCAGCTGAAGATGTTATTCAGCAGCTTCGCAACCGGAATAAAAACTGCTGATGCCATATCTGGTATTTCTGACTGACGATGCGTCCCATGATTTAGAACAACTGTATGATTACATTGAATCCCACGATGCACTGGAAAAAGCAGATTATGTTCTTGAGCAAATAGAAGAAACCTTTTCGAGCCTATCTGAAAACCCAGAGCGAGGTGCTTATCCAAAGGAACTGCTGATTGCGGGACTACGCGAGTACCGTGAAATATATTTCAATCCCTACCGCATCATATACAGAGTCATTGCTGAGAACGTGTATGTCATGGTGATTGCTGATGGTCGTCGCGACATGCATACATTGTTAGAGCATCGCTTACTGCAGGCCTGATTCTTTATGAGAAAGTTATAATAAACCTTCTGCCTTGTTCCGTTAGGCAATATT
>JBGMQW010000422.1:0-1528 GCA_048060815.1 Thiohalomonadales bacterium
ACTGTGGAATATTTATTTGGTTATTCAGTGCAACAGGATCGTCATTGTTAAATAGATTACTCCAAGGAATAGCATAGAGTATGGCTAACAAGGCGCTCCAGCCGACGTTTTTTACGCCGTTTGAATTGCGCACTACCCTTCGCTCCATGTTTGCGCAATTCAAACGTCGTAAAAAATGCGGCTGAGCTAAAACGTTATACGCATAAACTGAGTGCTAAGGAGAACAATCATGTATTTACAAGTTTTTCGATATTTCGGAACTATTGGTTTTTATCTGTTGTTCATGACTATATACATCCCGGTTGGTTACGCGACTGACGAAACGGGAATTAATAGCGTTAAAGAATTGGTTGGACAAATTGAGAGTGGCAAAGCATATAGTTCATCACCAGATCAGCTGAAACAGAAGATAAGCCAGGCTAAAAAAGAACTTGATGCCCATATTAAGTCGCACCCCGACCAAATTGAGGCACTTATACTCTCAGTACGCTTAAGTATTATCGAAGAGCTCGCTACACCAACTGTATTTTCAAAAGGTAAAGAAGTCCCCGATTCCAAAGAAAAATTTATCTCTCAACATCAAAAACTGGATCAGGTGCTAAAATTACAACCTGACAGTGCTGAGGCGCACTATTGGAAGGCTCGGTTGTATGGAATTAGACCACCAACTATTGGAGAAAGTGGCAGGCTAGAGAAAAAGCCCATTGATCTTAAAAAGGCCATACAGTTTGCTAGAAAAGCTGTACAGCTTGATCCGAAAAATATTGGATACCGTGAGGCGCTTGCGTTATATCTAGTAAATGATCAACAGCGCAAAGAAGCCCTTGAGGTGATGAGTACTGGAGTTACGGAGCAAAATCCAATCTATATCCTTTTAAAGGATACAGATTCATTTCCATTGCCTGAAGGAGCTATTTTCTTAAAAGCAGATAGTGAAAGCTTCGGGGATATGCAAATGTCGCGGGGAAGAATCACGAATTACCCATTACTTCGTGTGCAGGTATTTATTGTGCCAATGGCGGCATCAAAAATTGAGGCTTTTTATCAGCAATACTGGCCTAAATTTAAGTTCTTCAATCAAAGGCCGGGGTTATTTGCTCAGTTTATGATATTCGAAGAAGACGGCCTTAGACCGACTGCTAGCATGTCGGAAGTAAAAAAATGGAAAAGTCTACCCAATGCTATTGCCTTATCTGTGAATGAGCTACTCAAACCTACTGAAGAACAGCGAAAAATGAGTCCTGCTGGACAAACTCTTCCCACTTCTCTTGGTGAGGTTTTCAGTTATGTATTCTATGTGAATTATCGCAGTATCAATTAGATCTTATCTAATGTTAGTAGGTGAGGCTAAAATAGTATTTACTACGCATAACAAGGCAAATCAAAAAGGACGCTCCTTACGTCGCGCCTTTTATTTGCAACGTTATGCCAAGAGAATCTGATTTCATGCTTAAACCCGATACGTCGAAAATAATGACCTTTAAGTCACCAAAAGAGCTGAGTAAGTGGCTGCAAGCGAACCATGCCA
>JBGMQW010000423.1:0-1517 GCA_048060815.1 Thiohalomonadales bacterium
GTATATTTAAGCGTATTATTAATTAAAGGCGGCGGATCCCGTCGATTTTTTCCGTAAAAGCCCTGTAACTCAGTGGTTATGCCCTACACTTAAGTTCAGCGCGTGTTTTTGCGAATATCTAGGATGATAAATTGAATACTAAACCAGCTTATATTGTAGAAAATAAAATAAAGCTTCTGCCTGATCAGGCAGAGCAGGTTTTAATATTACAGAAAGAAATACTAGAATCAGTGGCACTAGGGCACGACTATCAACTTATCCTTGATCAGTTGTGTAAAGCAGCAGAAGCCTTAGTACCTAACTCCCTCGCCTCTATCATGTTATTTAATGAAAACAAGTCCTCTCTAATTGTTAAGTCAGCTCCATCAATGCCAATTGCAGCTAAAGAACAATTAACTGGCCTCGTGCCGGGAGAATCAGCAGGTTCTTGTGGTACGGCCGTTTATGATAATACGCCGCAGTTTGTATGTAATACGGCCATCGACCCAAAATGGGCAACATTTGGGCAATATATTAAGGATTTCAGTATCGGTGCCTGTTGGTCAATGCCCATTAGAAATCTTAACGGAGATAGCATTGGTTCATTTGCACTGTCCAGCTTTGAAGAAAGAACACCCTCAGATTTCCATAAACATTTACTCGCAACAAGCTCCACGCTAACCAGCATTGTATTAAATCGACATGATGAGCAGATGGACCTAGAGTTTGCAGCACACCATGATGCATTGACTAATTTACCCAACCGAACCTTATTTTTGTTACGACTAAATCATGCAATTGAGCAAGCCAAAAGAAAAAATAAAAAACTTGCATTGCTTTTTATGGATTTAGATAATTTTAAAGTGATTAATGATACACAAGGCCATGAGGCAGGTGACCAAGTATTAAAGGTAGCTGCACAAAAAATGAAAGACTGCGTTAGAGAAGCTGATACCTTAGCGCGACTTGGCGGCGATGAATTTGTGCTGTTAGTAGATGATGTAGATGATGATGTTGAATTAAGACACATTGCCGATAAGTTTTTGTCTGCCTTTGAAACCCCAATTGAAATTAGTGGAAAAATATACACTTTAACGACCAGCATTGGTATCAGTTTATATCCAGCTGATGGTAAATCTGCGGACATGCTCCTACAAACATCTGATACCGCAATGTACGAAGCGAAAGCGAGAGGCCGTAATACCTACGTTTATTACAAGCCTGAATTAACTACATTGGTCCATGAGCGCGTTAAATTAGAATCCGAACTACGGGCAGCAATCACAAATAAAGATTTAGTTGTTTATTATCAACCTATCTTCTCAATAGAAAAAAATGAAATAGTGTCTATAGAAGCACTGGTACGTTGGCAACACGCAGAAAAAGGTTTAATCCCGCCAGATGACTTTATTTCTTTGGCAGAAGAAACCGGACTTATTAATGATCTTGGTGAATATGTTGTAAAAACTGCAGCCCAGCAGTGTATGAAATGGTGGCGGGATGATTTAAAGGAGTTCACACTTTCAGTGAACATTTCT
>JBGMQW010000424.1:0-1517 GCA_048060815.1 Thiohalomonadales bacterium
TCTTTTCAATTTTGGCCAGGTCTTCTTCAGTAAAGCCTTTTTTATAGGAAAAATCATAATAAAAACCATTATCAATCACCGGGCCAATCGTAACCTGAGCTTCGGGATACAGTGTTTTAACTGCTTGAGCCAGTAAATGTGCAGTAGAATGACGAATGACATCCAAGCCTTCTTCGTCTTTATCAGTAATAATTCCAAGCTCAACATCGTTTTCAATAAGGTAGGAAGTATCAACTATTTCGCCATTCACTTTTCCGGCTAAAGCCGCTTTAGCAAGACCGGGGCCAATATCAGCCGCAATATCAAACACAGAAATGGAATTGGAATAATCACGGTGAGAACCGTCAGGTAAAGTAATCGTAGGCATTGTAATGTCCTGTTAACCAGTGGTGATCCAAACGAGAGACCACATGCAGGTTTAAATATTTGAATTTTCGTTTGTGACGCTATTTTAACAGAAAAATTGGAATAAATAAATTAATAATGTTCAGGAAGTTTCTCGTTAATAACAATACGACGATCAACATTGCTAATGTAACCACCGAAAGTTAAATCTTTTAATATTCGCGCCACCATTTCGCGTGAGGCACCGACTCGGTTGGCAATATCCTGCTGGGTTAATTTATCTTTAATAACCTGTTTTTCGCCATCAATTTCTGACAAACTGATTAAAGTCTTGGCAACCCTGCCATAAACATCCATTAACGCCAGGCTACGAACATTTTCAGTTAAATTACGTATTCGTTGTGTTAATACTTTAATTAAACTCAGTGCAATCTTAGGATGATTTTCCAGGAATTTTTCAAACTCAACACGAGCAACAATTTTGAAAACAGATTTTTCTGTGGTCATCACCGAGGCTGATCGTTTTGAATCATCGATTAATGCCAGCTCACCAAAATATTCGCCGGTTTTATGATTATTCACTATAATTTCTTTACCATTCTCATCGCTAAGGTAAACTTTCACTTTACCGGATTCAATAAAATAAAGTGAATCAGTAGAGTCCCCTTCATTAATGATGATGGTATTTTTTGGATAAGTTCGTTTTGAGCCATGCGCATGCAGTTCTGTTAAGAGCGAATCATCAAGACCTGAAAAAAATGGAATACCTGTCAGCATTTACACTTACTCCGATTAAATTAGAGCGAAATTGGTAATTGTTATTATTAGAACACTATTTGTAATTTTGAGAAATAGTAAATATTACACAAAACATTATATTTCGAGAATAAACCCTTGTAAACTCTACTAAATTCTAGCAGTGAACAGCGTAAAATAATACACATAATGGTCTCTATTTTAAAAGCTTTTTTACTTGGTAGTATCATTTCAATACTCGGATTGTTGAGTTACTGGATTGCCCCCGGTTTAGACATTGAAGAGCGCTACGGACTGGATTTATTATTTTTAACGCGCGGCAATCGCCCCCCTCCAGATAACACCGTTATTATCGCAATCGATAAAATCGCCTCGAATTATTATCATTTACCAAACAACCCGGCAAAATGGCCTCG
>JBGMQW010000425.1:0-1516 GCA_048060815.1 Thiohalomonadales bacterium
CTAATAAACTAATTTTCTAATTAAAATAAATTTATTGATCCAGATCAATAGTGAGTTTGATACCGGCACATTAAATCGTTGGTGTGATATAGACTGTAACTATGGCACCTCAAAACTTACATCATCGTTTAAATGAACTTTTTTTTATTCCACGGCAAATAATATCCAATAATATTGATTTAGAACATTGTCCACATTGTGGTCTGTTTGATGTCGTTGATGCAGTTTGCAGGATTTGTGAAAAACAACATGATTGTTTTTGGTTATTCAAGAATGACCAATTCTCGTCAAATAATCCCAAGGCACTTTGGCAACAAAAAATAGCTCTGGATTTCGCTATAGATTATATCAGTGTAAAAGTAGATAAGTGGGAGCATGATGAAAAAAATTGTGCGTGTCACATTTGTGAATGGTTAGGTTATGCAAAAAATATATCAAATGATTTAAATGAGACGATAAGGATATTACCGCAATAAATAATAATTTTAAAAAACGTTATATATATCTTTGATCTTTATAGTAAAGCTTTATTAATAAGAAAGTGGTGTAGTTTATGAATGATGCAAAGAATCTAGTCTATCAAGAGTTATACAAAAATATTACTTACGAAGCCCATGGTAATCTATATTTGAATATAACGAATCGTTGTAACTTGAAGTGTCGATTTTGTCCAAAATTTAATCGTCACTGGGTAATCGATAAACAGAATTTATTTTTGTTACATGAACCAAGCACCAACGAGATAATATCTGCAATTGGTGATCCAGGCAAATATAAACAAATTGTTTTTTGTGGTTTAGGTGAACCAAGTTTACGATTAAATACTTTATTAAAAGTTGCACGATATTTAAAATCCAAAAACGCATTTATTCGGTTAAATACAAATGGTTTAGCAAATCGAGAACATAGAAAAGATGTTACACCAGAGCTGAGTAAATGTATTGATGCTTTGTCGATTTCTTTAAATGCCCAGGATGAAGTTGTTTATGATTATCAATGTCGCCCAAAAGAATTAGGTGCATACTATGAAATGAGAGATTTTATAACATGCGCAACGAATAATTTTGCAGACATTACATTAACAGCAATTGACGGTTTACAGGGAGTTGATATACAAGCCTGTGAAAAAATAGCCAGAGATTATAAAGTAAAATTCAAACGTCGTTTATATAATATCGTTGGTTAGTAGCTGGTTCTGAGAATAAATAGCGCTTGATTAATTTAATTACCTGAATGATTCTTTATAGAATGAACATTATCATATAACATTGGGAATACCTCACAAATTAATTTTGGTTTATCAATATAATAACCTTGAGCATAATCAACTTTAAATTCTTTTAAAAGCTCTAGATGAGTATCATCCTCTACAAATTCAGCAACAGTTTGTTTACCAAGTGCATGTGCAATATCATTCATTGCTCTTAACATTGCCTGGTCAACTGGACTATCGGTCATATTTTTAACAAAACTCCCGTCAATTTTAACAATGTCGACCGGTAGTTCTCTAAGATAC
>JBGMQW010000426.1:0-1509 GCA_048060815.1 Thiohalomonadales bacterium
AAACACCTCATTTTGAATCGGTAACGCTTTTCTCATAAAAATACCCTATTGAAGGTGTTACGTGTTTCAAGTCAATATAGCGTAACAAGTGGTTGGTGGTATTACAACAATCAAGCATGTGAAATAGGGAGAATAGACAAAATGAAACATTTACTCGAACAGTATGACCGTGAGTTAGCAGTTACTTATAAAGGAGAACACTATCGGGCTCGTGACAATGGTGCTGTATACAGACTTAGTAGGCCGGGAAAAAGAAAACGCAAGCTTGATGAAGTTTGGACATTTGGAAAACCTTGCAAGAGTTCAGGCTATATGCTCATTTCCTCAGAAAGGGTTCACCGCATTGTGGCAACGGGTTTTCATGGAGTGCCTCCGTCTAAACAACTTGTAGTTGACCATATAGACACCAATCGCCGAAACAACAGACCTAACAACCTTCGGTGGCTCACTAAGCTTGAGAATATTATTCTAAATCCAATTACTGCTCGAAATATCGAAGTGGCATACGGAACAATAGAAAACTTTTTTAAGAACCCCAAAAAACCACTAAATGGTGAGCTACCTAAAAACTATGACTGGATGCGCACTGTTTCTGAGGAAGAAGCTAAAGCATGTAAAGAAAAGTTATTGGAATGGAGTAATTCTAATAAAAAACCTAGTGGGAGAGGTAAGGGAGAATGGCTTTACTTGTCTAAAGAAGAAGGGGCTACCAACAAAGGAGATGTTTTAAAATCCAAAACTTTTATGGCAACACAACGTAATTGGTATACACCAAGCGAGTTTCTGTTATGTCCTGATTCCTTAGAAGATAATCCTCTAATGGTCTACCTAAATAAGCTTTTAAAAGATTCCGTATTTGTTACTAATAAATTTTTGACTGCTAGAGTTTATCAGGCAGAGACCAATGACAGTAGTGCTTGTTTGAGTGTGATTTGTTCTGGAGATGAAGGTTCGGTTAAAGGATGGGCTGTCACTATGGTTTATATATTAGATGGAAAATTTTGTCATGAGGGCAAAGGTACATATTTTACAATTGAGGGAGCAAAAAAAATGCATTATAAAAATTTGGGTAAAAACGTGGATAATGTAATAGGTGACTGTATAGACGATTACTGCTAAAAAATTGTACAATCACGTTAAACGGTAAATATACTTTTCATGTTAATATTCAAATACGATTAGTTCTTCAACTTCTATTTTTTATTCACAATATCAAAAGGATAAAAAGGTCGTTTTAATTGTTTTATATTTTCAATTTTTTCACGTTGATATTTTGGTATTTTCAAATAATCTAATTCGATTTTCAAATGATCTTGGGGTGATACAAATAACATATCATCATCATAATAATTAACATCATTAAGTGATATTTTGTAATGTTTTAATATCTCGCTATATCTACCCCGTTCAATTAAAAACAACCCAAACTCTTTTCGCTCACAAATATTTAGTGCTCGTTTATTAAGAATATATATTGCTTTATCTAATTGCTTTTTAGTTATGGTAATA
>JBGMQW010000427.1:0-1503 GCA_048060815.1 Thiohalomonadales bacterium
CCAGAACCAGATAATCACGCTGATGAGGGGCTTCTAAACGGTGAAAACCGGCCAGGACACGTCCTTTACCCAATGCAGATGAATGTCCGTTGATACTGAAAGCAGACGCCTTGTTAGCTTTCATTGCACATAAATATTTCTCAAACTACATTGTGATGTTACTATTTTTATTGATTGTTCTTTATTAAACCCTTGTTTCTGCAATGCCTCATATAAGTTTTTACAATAGCGCGCGTGTATATCAGCGGTTTTGGGGTTTGTATAAACCTTCATCATTTCTATTGTCATACTCTCTATTATATTTCCCATAGCTTCCATGGGTTCTTCAGCAGAAGCTGAGCCGACAGAAAATACTAAGAAGGCGCAAGCTATAAGAATATGTTTATTCATGTCTTCTCCTATTAAAAAGCTAACGCTGAGTTCAGCTGACCTGTAACAATTTGTTATGCATTTTTAGTAAACCGACACCTTGGATAATTTTCACAACCTAAAAATTTAGAACCAGCTTTAGGGCCTTTTTTTGCGGTTCTTTCAACCAAATTTGAACCACACTTAGGGCAAACTGTAGAAGAGCTGTGTCTTTTGCGCAAAGATTTAATATGATCTTTGGTTGTAAGGGTAGACTCTGATATATGATTTTCGAGTTTATTTAATATGTAGTCAATTTCTTTGGCTGAAAGTAATTTTGTTCGGTACTGTTTTTTTATGTGTGAACCCAGCCCATATTTTATTACGTTGGCTGGCATTTTGGTTTTGAACTTACAGTCACCTACAAAATATATAACTGTATGGATAACAAGTTCATCTAGATCTAGGAATTCTGAAAGGACTTTCTTTTGTCTGAATGTTTGTCTAAGTGGATTCTGAAACGAATACTTTTTAGTGTATAAAGATTGCTTCCATTTTGGTTGTTCTTCTGACCCAAATATCCATCCTTTTTTATTCTTTGTTTCTACTATAAACAATCCATACTTTGACACTAAAAGATGATCTATTTGCGTTGTTCCATTTCTTGAGGGTATGATGATGTCATGAAATCTTCGATAAACAGTAGCATTAAGAGACACCCACATATTGAATGCGGTTTTCTTTTCACCGAACCAGCCTCGTAGAAACTTCATTTAATTTTATTTTTTTGCACAACAGTGTATTAGGCCGATTCCACAATATTGGGTAATAAGCCGATGCGGCCTATTGTGCGAATAATCGACAAAAGCCGCAACAGAAGCAGCATATCCCCCCCTGATCTCAGCGTCGTCGATTGACTGATAGCGCTAGCAAGTTAGCTGAAATCCATGGTCTGCTTATGCTGGCTTTTAAGACATTCACTTTGAGATGCGGTACTTCCGTTTAGGGTCGATGGACTAAACCGCTATCGCGGTAGTGGTGCTCCACATTAATTTTCTTGGTAGATCAAAGATATAACGCCTGCTTCCTATGCTGAGTAATGGGGCATTTGCCTCATCTCACACAGGAGCAGCGCCATGACACACACTACCAAGA